>NZ_JAQYXB010000545.1:0-345 GCF_036322405.1 Streptomyces sp. SP17BM10
CCGTCGCGCTGCTGCTGCCGCGCTCGGTCGACATCGTCATCGCCCAACTCGCGGTCCTCAAGGCGGGGGCGGCTTACCTGCCCATCGACCCCGACTACCCCACCGACCGCATCACCTACATGCTCGACGACGCACGCCCCGCCCTCCCCGCCGAACGCGTCCCGTCGGACGACCGAGGAGAAGGGCAAGGGGGGCCAGTCGAGGGTAGACCGCGGTGGCCGAGGGCGGGGGGTGCGTCTGCGAGCTTGTAGGGGAGGCGGTCGTGGGGGTTGTGGGGGTCGATGGGCAGGTATGCCGCCCCCGCCTTGAGGCCCGCGAGTTGGGCGATGACGATGTCGACCGAGC
>NZ_JAQYXB010000546.1:0-360 GCF_036322405.1 Streptomyces sp. SP17BM10
ACGAGGTCGACCTGAGCGCTCCAGACGGTCCTGCCCGTCGTGGAATCGGCGGCCAGTACCTCGATCACGTTTCGGCCCCTGCCGGTCCCCGTGCCCGGGATGATACGGGCGAACGCCGCGAGCACGGCGTCAGCGCCGTGGAAGCGGGCGGGCAGTGGCGCGGCCCTCTCGGACCCGAAGCCGCTCTTCGTAGCGGGGATGGTGCTGCTCGCACTCCAGTGCGTGTTTCTGGTGACGGCGTCGACGGCTTTCATGCCGTCCTCGGTGGTCACGAAGGCGGTCGTGTCCTTCAGAGAGATCGCCGGCCGTTGCCGTGTGGGGCTTGACGTCGAGGGCTGGACCCCCTCGTCGAGTGCGTCC
>NZ_JAQYXB010000547.1:0-421 GCF_036322405.1 Streptomyces sp. SP17BM10
CACAGCCGGCGCGTCCCCGCCGGGCTGGACCTGGCACCCCGTCGACGGCCGGGCCGCCCCCGGCTGGCGCCGCATCGAGCTCGGCCCGGTCGAGGGCAAGGCGCTGCTGCGCCACCACGGCGGCCTCGCCACCTCCGCCGCCGACTACGGCCAGCGCGGCACCCGCCCGCTCCAGGAGCGCCGGCCTGCGCACGTCCCGCTGGCCCTGGACGGGAGCGACCCGATCAGCGTCCCCGAGGACCTGATCCAGCGCGCCGAGGACCGCCTCGGCTACCGGCTGCCGGGCGCCTACCGCAGCTTCCTCCCGCTCGGCGGCGGCCGCGCCCCGGTCGGCGTCGCGCTCGACACCGAGCTGGGCATGCTGCTCGACCAGCCGTTCCTGACCCTCAGCGAGGAGTACGGGACGACGGAAACCGGCAGG
>NZ_JAQYXB010000548.1:0-221 GCF_036322405.1 Streptomyces sp. SP17BM10
AGTAGGTGAGCGATGGGGTGACGCAGGAAGGTAGTCCAGCCCGGGCGGTGGTTGTCCCGGGGTAAGGGTGTAGGCCGTGGGGTAGGCAAATCCGCCTCACATGTAAGGCTGAGACCTGATGCCGAGCCGATTGTGGTGAAGTGGATGATCCTATGCTGTCGAGAAAAGCCTCTAGCGAGTTTCATGGCGGCCCGTACCCCAAACCGACTCAGGTGGTCAGG
>NZ_JAQYXB010000549.1:0-221 GCF_036322405.1 Streptomyces sp. SP17BM10
AGTAGGTGAGCGATGGGGTGACGCAGGAAGGTAGTCCAGCCCGGGCGGTGGTTGTCCCGGGGTAAGGGTGTAGGCCGTGAGGTAGGCAAATCCGCCTCACATGTAAGGCTGAGACCTGATGCCGAGCCGATTGTGGTGAAGTGGATGATCCTATGCTGTCGAGAAAAGCCTCTAGCGAGTTTCATGGCGGCCCGTACCCCAAACCGACTCAGGTGGTCAGG
>NZ_JAQYXB010000550.1:0-1081 GCF_036322405.1 Streptomyces sp. SP17BM10
GGAAGCCTGCTTCGAGATGAGCACTCCCACCTCCTTGAGAGGGTAAGGCTCCCAGTAGACGACTGGGTTGATAGGCCGGATATGGAAGCCCTGTGAGGGGTGGAGTTGACCGGTACTAATAGGCCGAGGGCTTGTCCTCAGACGCTCGCGTTCACTGTGTGGTTCCCGGGTAGCGAACAGCTATCGCCGGCGAACACAAGAAACACTTATCAACTGAAAAGTGTGTTTCGCTGAATACCCGATAGGGTTTCGGTGGTCATAGCGTGAGGGAAACGCCCGGTTACATTCCGAACCCGGAAGCTAAGCCTCACAGCGCCGATGGTACTGCAGGGGGGACCCTGTGGGAGAGTAGGACGCCGCCGAACAATCATTCAAGGCCGCGGCCCCAGCGATTTCGCTGGGGCCGCGGCCTTTTTGTGTTTTGCGAACGTGCACGGCCGGCAAGGCCGGGGCTTCCGCCCGGACGCGGAGTGTTCCCGGATGCCGGACAATGGAGAAGGCGTGCGGCCAGGAGGCCGGCACCCAGCCGCGTGAGGGCGAGATGTTCGGCCCAGGTCTGCGGCAGAGCTGAAGCAGGAGAAGGAGTCACCACAATGTCGAACCAGCCCCAGGACCGTCCCGAGCGTCGATCGGACGACGGCCGAGGCTACGAGCCCCGGTCCCGCGGGAGCTGGTCCAACGACCGTGGTGGCTCGCGCCGCGACGAGCGCCCGGGCGGCTACCGTCGCGACGACCGTGACGACCGTCCGCGTCGTGACGACCGCCCGTCGGGCGGTGGCTACGGCCGCGACCGTGACGACCGCCAGGGCGGCGGCTACCGCCGTGACGACCGTGGCGAGCGTCCCTCCGGCGGTGGCTACCGCCGCGACGATCGTCCGGCCGGCGGAGGCTTCCGTCGTGACGACCGCCCCTCCGGCGGTTTCAACCGCGACCGCGACGACCGTCAGGGCGGTGGCTTCCGCCGTGATGACCGTCCGTCGGGTGGTTTCAACCGTGACGACCGCGGCGACCGTGGTGGTTTCCGTCGTGATGACCGTGGCGAGCGCCCCTCGGGCGGTGGCTTCCGTCGTGACGACCGCCC
>NZ_JAQYXB010000551.1:0-372 GCF_036322405.1 Streptomyces sp. SP17BM10
GCAACAAACAAACACCCCAAAAAAAACACAAACCCCCCAAAAAAAACAAAAAACCCCAACAAAAAACACAACAAAAACAAAAAAAAAAAAAAAAAAAACAAACCCCACAACAAAAAATACAACAAAAACCCAAACAACCCCCCCCCCCACCCACAACACACCCCCCAACCCCACAACCCACACCAAACACCCACACCAAACCACCACCCCAAACCCACACACCCACCACCACCCACAAACCACACACCCCCCAACAAAAACAAAAAACCCCACCACACAAACAAAAACAAACCACCCCACCACAAACACAAACAAAAACACAACAAACAAAAAAAAAAAAACAAAAAAAAAAAAAAAAAAAACAAACAAACC
>NZ_JAQYXB010000552.1:0-860 GCF_036322405.1 Streptomyces sp. SP17BM10
CAGCATCGGGTCCATCAACGGGGAGTGGAAGGCGTGCGAGACCTTCAGCCGCGTGGTCTTGCGGTCGGCGAAGTGCTTCTCGATCGCCGCGACGGCCTCCTCCGTCCCGGAGACGACGACGGAGGTCGGGCCGTTGACGGCGGCGATCGACACGAACTCGCCCAGCAGCGGCAGGACTTCCTCCTCCGTCGCCTGCACCGCCAGCATCGCACCACCGGACGGCAGCGCCTGCATCAACCGGCCCCGAGCACTCACGAGCCTGCAGGCGTCCGCCAGCGAGAACACCCCGGCCACATGCGCCGCCGCGATCTCACCGATCGAGTGCCCCGCCACGAACTCCGCGCGAACGCCCAGCGATTCGACGAGCCGGAACAGCGCCACCTCGACCGCGAACAACCCGGCCTGGGCGTATGCGGTCCGGTTGAGAAGCTCCGCGTCCGAACCCCACACGACGTCCCGAAGCGGCAGCTCCAGCGCGTCACACACCTCGTCGAAAGCGCGGGCGAACACCGGGAACCGGGCAGACAACTCCCGCCCCATCCCCAACCGCTGGGACCCCTGCCCCGAGAACAGGAACGCCGCCGACCGCTCCCCCGCCACCCCACGCGCAACCTCCGCACCATCCACCAGCACCGCCCGGTGCCGGAACCCCGACCGCCCCGCCAGCGCGAGCCCCACGTCCACGGCCGAGCCGCCGACCCCGGCGAGCCGCTCCAGCTGCGCGTCCAGCGCCGCCTCCGACTTCGCCGAGACCACCCACGGCACCACACCGGCAACGACCGACGGCTCCTCGGCCGCGGCGTCCTCCTCCACCGCCTCCTCGACGATCACGTGCGCGTTCGTCCCACTGATCCCGAACG
>NZ_JAQYXB010000553.1:0-4100 GCF_036322405.1 Streptomyces sp. SP17BM10
GAGCAGTACGACCGGGCGCGTGGGACGTGGATGCGGATCGGGTCTCCCGGGAGCGGTTTCGCCGCCACTGGCGACCACCTGTACGGAGTCAGCGTCGATCACCACGGGGTCTTCGAGTACACCGGTGCCGACGACACCTGGAAGCAGGTCCGCGGCGCGACCGACCGCATCTTCACCAGCCGCACCACCCTCTACGCCACCGACATGACCACCGGCGACATCGAGCAGTACGACCGCGGGCGCGGCACCTGGAGTCGCATCGGTGCGTCCGGTGCCGCCTTCGTCGCCACCGACGACCACCTCTACGGCGTCAGCCCCGACCACTCCGGCGTCTACGAATACACCGGCGCCAACGGCGCCTGGACCACGATCGGAGGCCCGGTCGCTCCCTGACATCAGCCACCGGCATTGCCTGAACGCGTGAGCCGAACCGGAAGCCGATCGGCCTCCGCCCGGATCGGCGGAAGACGCCGTCGCCCGGTCCAGGCCGTGGCGCGGCTGGCGGCCACCACCCGAAGCGGTGGGTGAGTGCGGTGACAGGCGGTCAGCCAGGATGCGCGTGGCAGGCCCGCAGCCCCATGGGCGATATCGCCCGGAGTCTTCGCCGATGGCATTTCGAACTCGCGAGCGAGTGATCTGACCTGTAGTCAGAAGCCTTGAAACTGCTGGTGGATGGCCATCTACTCGCATAGACGAAGGCCTTGTGTGTGGCCCAGATCACTGGCACTCTGATACCGGGTCGGATCGCCCGACCCACCTTCCCAGAGGAGCTGAAGTGATGAAGTTCTGGCCCCGACGCCGAGATACCGAGCAGGTGCGGCGCGTTGATCTTGATGTTGACGTGAGCCGTACCTGCGCCTCGAGTGAACAAAGGAGGTGGGTCACCTTCCTCATGGCGGCTGCGTACACGACTACTGTCATCTCCGGAGCCGTCGGCACTGCGACAAAGATCGACGAACGATGCGTTGAACCGGTTCACGCAGTGCACGTGGTTGAGACTCTGTGCGAGTCACTTACCAAGGCCCGTATTTAGTTGATCATGCTGGCGATAGCCCAGGCACCCGGCTAGCAGCCCTATTTCACATCGGGCCGACCTCGCCTACAGCGAGGTCGGCACCTCACACTCCTTACCAGGCCACCCCGAGGGCCTCCTGCTGCCCGAGCTGCTCGGGGCTGAGCCTGTTCCGGCGGGCTTTCTGGTTGTTGAGCCAGGTGCCCAACGACGTCCCGTCTTCCTTGCGGGTGCGCAGGACCCGAGCGTGCCCCTCGCGCTCGACGAAGGCCGCCAACGCCGCCAGGCCCTGCTGGAACCGGCCCGCGCGGGAGACCTTCGGCCGGGCTGCGGCGGCCGCCCGCGCGGCGGCGAGCTCCTGGCCCTCCTCGATGCCGATCGCCGTCAGCAGGTCCTGCTGTTCCTGGTCCGGTGAGAGTCGATGTCGAGGGAGAGCCGGCCTGCCCGTGGGTGACGTGGTTCACCGACTGCAGCACGAAGGTGATCTGTGGGGCGGCCGGTGACCCCGCACGCGCCGTCGAGGGACGCGGTGCTGGCCGCGTTGCGTACCGCGGTCTGCCGTAACGACCCCTTCGGTCCGGCCGGCGGGCTGCCGGGGGCGCGGCGCGGGTGGACCGCGGCAAGGAGTGCCTGTGCCAGGCGGTGACCGCCGCGCTGGGCGCGTCCGCGGTCCCCGTCCACGATCTGCCGCCCTATACGCCGTACCTGAAGGGCACCGTCGAGGCGCTGAACGACGCGGTCGAGGAGATGCTCCTGGTCTCCCTGCCCGGCTACACCCACCGTGCACGCCCGGCCGGTAAGCACCGCAGCGGTGAGCGTCAGGACATCCTGGGTGCGCTGGTGGAACACCGCGCACCCCCCCGAAGGCCTCGCCGGCACTCTGACTCCGTTGCAGATGTGAAACGCCGACCCCATCCCGATCGAAGACGTCCCGGCCGAGCACCTGGCCTTCTTCACGCTGGAGGACGACGGCCGCACTCGCGTGATCACGACCAACGGGGTCAACTGGCGCAACCAGGCCTACATCGCTCCGTGGATGGTCGGCCGTACCGGCACGAAGGTCCACCTTCGCCACCTTCCGCACCACGACAGCGAGATCGAGGTCTTCAATGCCGCCACCGCCCCGCCACCTCGGCGCCGTCCATCTCGCCGAACAGGCGAACCCGGAACAGGTCCGCGCCCTGCGCGCGGCCCGCACCGTGACCACCGCGCGCCGGCACTACGCCCCGGCATGCTGCCCCCGCAGCGCGCCGACCACTACCTCAACCTCACCGACGCCCGCGTCGTCGCCACCGAAGCACTGCGCACTACCCAGGACAACATCCACGCCACCCTCGAAGCCCGCGCGATGATGATCCTCTCCGGCACCGCCGGCAACGGCAAGTCCTTCTCCGTCAACGCCGCGCTGCGCCACCTCGCACCCCACAACACCTACCGCGTCACCTTCCGCGCCCGCCCCACCCCGCGCGACATCCGCCACGAGCTCTTCCGCGCCCTCGCCCTGCCCGGCGAACCACCGGCCCGGCCGATCGAGTTCGACACCGTCCTCAAAGACGCCCTCGCCCGCGGCTTCCACGTCCTGGTCTGAGACGAAGCCCAATGGCTGTCCCGCGACATGCTGATCTGCCCCGACCCTCCTCCAGTCACCCTCGTCCTGGACCCGCACGACAACCCGCACCACATCCGCGCCGCCCTCGCCGGCCACCAACCCGGCCGGATCACCGTCCATCCCACCCCAGACACCGACTCCGGGACATCCCTGGCCCTGGACATCATCACCGCCCCAGGCAGCCCCTACCCATCACCGGCCCCCGCACAGGCGACGGCGAACGATGCTGGGCGATCGCCGTCGCCTGGATCCTCACCACCCCCATCACCCACCTGACCGTCCTACGCGCCCACCTCCTGTCCATGGCCCGCGCGGGGGAGCTACTGGCGCTGCGCTCGCGCACCAGGGTGCGCCTGCACCTGGTCTGCCAGCGCCACCGCCCCACCCCCGCGTTAAAAGGCGCTGCAGGGCGCAGACCACCGCACCGTCGAGGCCGCAGCCCTCCTGCCAGACCCCGGCTGCGCCGACGACACGCCCCGACCCCGCGTACGGCGTCCACTCGAAGGCCGCTGAATCGACCTGCCGGCCCTGACCACCTTGTGCGCCCTGGACAGCCCCCAGCGTCGCTGCCGCTGCACCCCACCCTCGACCGGTGAACGCCGCTACCACCCGCCCGCGATGCAGCCGATCACCACCGCCGAGGTCGCCCACCGCCTCCACCGCCACTGCCCATCCCGACCTCGCCACCACCGTGGCCACCGCGGTGTTCACCGCAGCCTCCGACACCCAGCTGATGACCGCCCACCCGGGCGACGTTGCCCCCGATGCCACCACGATCACCCTCCACGACCGCGACAACCTGCGCTTCGGCTGCCTCACCCACCCAGTACCGCCCTGGGCCAGGCCCCTGCTACGCGCAGCCCTCTACCTGTCCGCTCTCGCGAACGCGGCCGACCGACCCCTGTTCAGCGACCCCCACCAAGACGGACATCCACACCCGACCGCCCTCGCCGAGACCTGCAAACTCCGCCCCCCACAGCCGCCTCCACCACCCCGCAGACCCGCACCAGCACGCCACCAGCCGCACCCACCAAGCCCAAGTGGCCGATCAGCAACGCCCACTACCACTGCCCCTGCGCATACGAAGAGTTCACCGACGGCTGCCCCCGTCCACCGCACCCCATCCGGCGCAAATGACCACCGAGGCGGCGGGGTGTGTCCTGTGAGGTCCGGTCGTGATGCCACCGGGATGTTCAGAGGCTCGTGTCACCGATATGTTGATATATCGGTACTGTTCAAAGCCGGTCGGCCGGGTCGATCACGGCGACACGCCCCTGCCCGGCCCGGCCGCCGTGTTCCTCGACGCGGCGGGTGCAGGCGGGCAGGGACGGCCTGGGGGCGTGTCTCGGCGGGCTCCAGGCCCGGCCGGGTCACCGCCAGTGGAGTCCGAGTGCGGCGAGTTGGTCGAGTTGCTCCTCAGTGAGCTTGGCCCGGCGGGTCTTCGTGTTGGAGATCCAGACCCCGAGTTTCACTTCCACC
>NZ_JAQYXB010000554.1:0-498 GCF_036322405.1 Streptomyces sp. SP17BM10
GGACGAGTTGATCGGGTTCTTCGTCAACACGCTGGTGCTGCGGACGGACCTGTCGGGCGACCCGAGCGTCCGGGAGCTGCTGCGCCGGGTGCGCGAGGCGGACCTCGACGCGCTGGGCAGCCAGGACGTGCCGTTCGAGCGTCTGGTGGAGGCGCTCAACCCGGTCCGCTCGGCGGCGCGCCACCCGCTCTTCCAGACCATGCTGATCCTCCAGAACAACGCCTGGTCGGAGCCGGGCCTGTCGGGCCTGCGGGTCGACGAGCTCCCGATCGACCACCGGATCGCGAAGTTCGACCTCTCCGTCGACCTCTGGGAGAACGCCGGGCCGGCGGGTGAACCGGCGGGCCTCGGAGGCCAGTTGGAGTTCGCGAGCGACCTGTTCGACCGGTCGACCGCCGAGGTGCTGGTGCAGCGGTTCGTCCGGGTGCTCGCCGGGATGGCGATGGAGCCGGATGTGCGGGTGGGGGCGCTGGAGGTCCTGGCGGACTCGGAGCGGGA
>NZ_JAQYXB010000555.1:0-330 GCF_036322405.1 Streptomyces sp. SP17BM10
GGCGGCCCGGCGCAGGTTGGCCTGCCCGGCGTGCTGGGTCGGGCCGCAGCGGCGGGCCAGGCCCACGGTGTAAAACAGCAGGGTGTCGCCCCGCTCGGCCGTGAACAAGAACCCCGGGGCCACCCCCCAGGCGACCAAGCCCACGGGCGCGGAGAGCGAGGTCTCCACGAACACGGCGCCCTGCCCGTTGACCAAGATCGGCGGGCAGTGCCCCGCCCCCGCCACGGTGAACCCGCGCTCGTCGGGCTCGACCCACGCGTAGACGGCGGTGGCGGAGCGGGCGGGCTCGGTGGGCGGCAGGAGCAGGACGAGGTCGCCGAGGAGGGAGAC
>NZ_JAQYXB010000556.1:0-86996 GCF_036322405.1 Streptomyces sp. SP17BM10
CAGGAGGTCCTGGACGGCCTTGCGGCGGTCGCCCTTCGGAGCCACCTCGGGGTGGATCTCGAACGGCTCCCCGATGATGTCGCCGACCGTCATGCGCGGGTTCAGCGAGGTGTACGGGTCCTGGAACACCATCTGGATGTTGCGGCGCACGGCCTTGAGGGCCTGGCCGGTCAGCTTGGAGATGTCCTCGCCCTTGAACAGCACCTGGCCGGAGGTGGCCCGCTCCAGGTTCATCAGCACCTTGGCCAGCGTGGACTTGCCACAGCCGGACTCGCCGACGATGCCGAGCGTCTCGCCCTTCATCAGGTCGAAGGAGATGCCGTCGACCGCCTTGACCGCGCCGACCTGCTTCTTGAAGAGGATGCCCTGGGTCAGCGGGTAGTGCTTGACCAGGTCCTTGACCTCCAGGATGGGCTCAGCCATGGAGGGTCTCCTTCCAGAGGTGGCACGCGCTGCGGCGGCCGGTGAGCTCCTTGCCGTCCTTGTCGGTCACCTGGTGCAGCGCCGGGATCTCCGTGCGGCACAGGTCGGTGGCGACGTCACAGCGGGGGTTGAACGCGCAGCCGGCCGGGACCTTCAGCAGGTTCGGGGGCAGACCCTTGATCGCGTACAGCTCCTGGCCCTTCTGGTCCAGGCGCGGGATGGAACGCAGGAGGCCCTTGGTGTACGGGTGCGCCGGGTTGGCGTACAGGTCGCGCACCGGGGCCGTCTCGACGATCCGGCCGGCGTACATGACGGCGATCTTGTCCGCGACGTCGGCGACCACGCCGAGGTCGTGGGTGATCAGGATCAGGCCCATGTTGTACTCGGCCTGCAGTTCGGCGAGGAGGTCCATCACCTGGGCCTGGACGGTCACGTCCAGGGCGGTGGTGGGCTCGTCGGCGATGATCAGGTCGGGCTCCATGGAGAGCGCCATGGCGATCATGATGCGCTGGCGCATGCCGCCGGAGAACTGGTGGGGGTAGTCGCCGACGCGCTGCCTGGCGGCGGGGATGCGGACCCGCTCCATCAGCTCGATGGCCTTCTCCCGGGCCTCCTTCTTGGAGGCGCCGCGGTGCACCCGGAACATCTCGCCCAGCTGGGCGCCGACGGTCATGACGGGGTTCAGCGAGGACAGCGCGTCCTGGAAGATCATCGCGATCTTCTGGCCGCGGATCAGCCGGCGCTCCTCCTCCTTCATGGCCAGCATGTCCTGGCCGCGGTAGAGGATCTGGCCCTGGCTGATCTTGCCGGGCGGCATGTCGAGGATGCCCATGATGGTCTGGGCGGTCACCGACTTGCCGGAGCCGGACTCGCCGAGCACCGCCAGGGTCTCACCGGCGGCCACGGAGTAGTTGACTCCGTTCACGGCCTTCGCGACGCCGTCCCGGGTGTGGAACTCCACGTGGAGGTCCTTGACCTCCAGCAGCGGGGTGCCAACTTCGAGCCGGCCGCTCTTCTGGTTCTTCTCGATCACGGTGGTCATCGGGTCGTCACCTCTTCTCTCAGCGGAGCTTCGGGTCGAGGGCGTCGCGCACCGCGTCGCCGAGCATGATGAAGGCCAGCACGGTGACGCTCAGGACCGCGGCGGGGAAGAGCAGCACGTGCGGGGCCGCCAGGAAGCGGACCTGGGCGTCACTGATCATCAGACCCCAGGAGATCTCCGGCGACTGGACGCCGATGCCCAGGTACGACAGGGCGGACTCGGCGCCGATGTAGACACCCAGGCTGATCGCGGCGACCACGATGACCGGCGCGATGGCGTTCGGCAGGATGTGCCGGAAGGTGATCCGGCCGGCACCGGCGCCCAGGGCGCGGGCGGCCATCACGTAGTCGTTGTTCTTGTTCGCCAGCACCGAGGCGCGCATGATGCGGTAGATCTGCGGCCAGCCGAGGACGGCCATCACCAGGGAGACGGTGTAGGCGTTGCCCTTGCCGAGCATCGACATGATCAGCATGCCGCCGAGCAGGGTCGGGATCGAGAAGAAGATCTCGGTGAACCGCGACAGGACCGAGTCGATGATCCCGCCCTTCCAGCCGGCCAGCAGGCCGAGGAGGGAGCCGACCACGGTGACCAGGGTGGTGGTCAGGATGCCGACGATGATCGAGTTGCGGGCGCCCCAGATGGTGCGGGTGTAGTTGTCGCAGCCCTGGACGTCGTAGCCGAACCAGTGGTCGGCGCTCGGACGCTCCAGCGAGTGCGACAGGTCGCACGCGTTGTTGTCGAACGGGCTGCCGTCGGTGAACCACTGCGGCACGATCGAGATCACGATCAGCGCCAGCACCAGCACGCCGCCGATGATGAACAGCGGGTTGCGGCGCAGGTCGCGGACCGCGTCCGACCAGAGGCTGGCGACGCGCTCCGGCTTCTGATCCTTCGCCGGCGCGGCCTTCGGGTTGTTGTCCCCGGCCGGCGCCGAGGCGTCCTTGGTGATGGTGTCACTCATAGCGAATCCTCGGGTCGAGCACGGCGTACAGCATGTCCACGATCAGGGTGGTCAGGAGGTAGATCAGCACCAGCAGCGTGACGACGCCGACGATGATCGTGCCCTGCTTCTGGTACACGGCCTGGGCGAGCAGACCGCCGATACCGTGGATGTTGAAGATCTTCTCGGTGATCACCGCGCCGCCCATCAGGCCACCGAGGTCAGCGCCGAGGAAGGTGACGATCGGGATCAGGGCGTTGCGCAGGGCGTGCCGGCCGATCACCCGACGGCGCTTCAGGCCCTTGGCGACGGCGGTGCGGACGTAGTCCGCGCGCATGGTCTCCATCAGGCTGGTGCGGGTCAGTCGGGCGACGTACGCGAGCGAGAGCGACGCGAGCACGAACGCCGGCAGCAGGTAGGCGCGGAGCCCGTCGTCCTCGTTGAACGAGACCGAGAAGAAGTCGATGCCGTACGAGTTCTTCAGCTGGACGCCGAGCACCAGCTGGAGGATGAAGCCGGTGACGAAGACCGGCACCGAGATGACCAGCAGGGTGCTGAGGAGCACGAGCTGGTCGAGGAACTTGCCCTTGCGCAGGGCCGCCATGACACCCGCCGCCACACCGACGACCGTTTCGATGACGAACGCCACCAGGCCGAGGTTGAGGGTGTAGGGGAAGGCCTCACCGATCATGTCGCTCACGCTGCGACCCGTCAGGCTCTCGCCCAGGTTGCCCTGGAACACACCCGAGATGTAGTTCCAGTACTGAACGAGGAACGGATCGTTCAGGTGGTACCTCTGACGGATCATCTCCGCCACGATCGGGTCGGCGCGCTTCTCACCTGCCAGCGCCTGCACCGGGTCACCCGGCAGCGAGAAGACGATGAAATAGATCAGAAACGTCGCACCGATGAGAACAGGGATCGCCTGTATCAACCGGCGGATCACATAGCGGCCCATCAGACCTCCATACTTTCGGACAAGGAAGGGAGGCGGGCGGAGCCGGACTGTGGTCCGGTCCACCCGCCCCCGATCGTCTGACTACCGGATCAGCCGGCCATCTCAATCGCAGCCAGGTCGAAGCGCATCTGCGCATCCGTGTTGAAGTTCTTGATCTTCTTGGTGTACGCAGCGGAGGACTGGTACGTGTAGACCGGGATGTACGGCATGTCCTTGATCAGGATGTCGTCGGCCTGCTGGTAGAGCTTGATGCCCTCGTCCTCGGTCTTCGCGGCGTCGGCCTGGTTCAGCAGGTTCTCGAACTGGTCGTTGACGTAACCGCCGTAGTTCGAGCCGCTGTCGATGGCGACCTTCGAGAAGATCGGGCGCAGGTAGTCCTCGATCGACGGGTAGTCCATCGACCAGGCCATGCGGAAGGCGCCCTGGTACTGCTTGGCCTGCAGCGCGTCCAGGATCTTGCCGAACTTCTCGAACGGCTTGAAGGTGACCTCGATGCCGAGGTTCTTCTTCAGCTGGTTGCCGACGGCCTCGATCCACTCCTTGTGGCCGCCGTCGGCGTTGTAGCCGAGCTCCAGGGTGTTGTTCGGCAGACCGCCGGCCTGGGTGAAGAGGTCCTTGGCCTTGGCCGGGTCGTACTTGCAGGCGTCGCCGCAAGCGTCCTTGCGGTAGCCGTTGATCAGCGGGCTGACGAAGTCCGAGGCCGGGACGCGGGTGCCGGCGAAGATCGTCTTGGTGATCGAGTCGCGGTCGATCGCCATCGAGATCGCCTTGCGGATCTCCGGCTTCTGGTAGGCCGGGTTGTAGGCGATCGGGAAGCCGATGTAGCCGATGCCCGACTCCGGCTTGTTGATGTAGCGGTCGCCGAACTCGCTGGCGACGGTGGACATCGCGGAGATCGGGAGCTTGTTGGTGGCCTGGATGTTGTCGGCGCGCAGGTCGTTGTACGCGGTGTCCAGGTTGTCGTAGATCTTGAAGGTCACGCTCTGCAGGTGGGCCTTGGTGCCACCGTAGTTGTCGTAACGCTTGACCTTGATCTGCTTGTTGTGCTCCCAGTCGCCGTCCATCTGGAAGGGACCGTTGCCGATGGGGTGCTCGCCGAACGCCTTCGGGTCGTTGAAGAACGCCGTCGGCAGCGGGTAGAACGGGTTGTAACCCAGCATCGTCTTGAACTGCGAGAACGGCGCCTTCAGGGTGACGGTGAAGGTCTTGTCGTCGACGACCTTCAGGCCCTTGAGCTCCTTGGCGGTCGGGGTCTTGCCCTTGCCCGGAGCCAGCTCCTCGGAGCCGAGGATCTTGTCGTAGAAGGGCAGGCCCTCGGCGGCGTTGTCCTGGTTGGCACCCCAGTTCCAGGCGTCCACGAAGGACTTGGCGGTGACCTTCTCGCCGTTGTGGAAGGTGTAGCCGTCCTTGAGCTTGATCGTCCACACGGTGGAGTCCGGGGAGTCGATCGACTCGGCCATGTCGAGCTTCGGCGCGTTGGTCTGGATGTCGTACTTGACCAGGCCGGTGAAGAGGTTGTACACGATCTCGGTGCCCTCGGACTCCGCAGTGTTCTGCGGAACCAGACCGTGCTGGGGCTCACCGGACTGGACGGCGATGCTGCCGCCGTCCTTCGAGGCCGAGTCGCTGCTCTTCGAGCTGGTGCTGCAAGCGGTCGCGGCCAGGGCGATCGCGGTCGCCGCGACGAGCCACTTGGTCTGGGTTGCACCACGCATGGGGGATGCCTCCTGAAATCGACTATCCAACGAGGAGAGCACCGCGGTTGGTTGATACCGGATCCGCTGTGCCGTCCGCGCTCGTGGTTTCGGCGCGCACCCCTGCGCGTTAACCCTTGACCCGAGCCTGACTGGCTCCACTATCCGTCACGCACGGACACGAAAGTGACCACTGCCGATCTCAATTAGGTCACATGAACGGTCGGTAAGTTTCGAAAACCGGACATATGAGACATAGCCAGACAGGTACCAAACGGACAGTCGTCATGAATGACGGACTGTCATGTTCGCTCAGCGGACACCCCAGTGTGATAGGCGCTATTCCGTTTATACGCGCATCGACAACTTGGGGTGATTGAAAAAGTTCGCCCCCCTCTCCAGTGGAAAGGGGGGCGAAGCTTTCCGGCCAAAGGCCGATCAAACCGTCAGGATCACGCCTTCTTGGCGCGCGAAGCGGTGCGGCCGCGGTCCTTCTGGTCGAGGACGACCTTGCGGATGCGAACCGTTTCCGGGGTCACCTCGATGCACTCGTCCTCGCGGCAGAACTCCAGCGACTGCTCCAGGGAGAGCTTGCGCGGCGGGACGATCGACTCGGCCACGTCAGCGGTCGAGGACCGCATGTTGGTGAGCTTCTTCTCCTTGGTGATGTTCACGTCCATGTCGTCGGAGCGCGAGTTCTCGCCGACGATCATGCCCTCGTACACCTCGGTGCCCGGCTCGCAGAAGAGCACGCCGCGCTCCTGCAGGTTGGTCATCGCGAAGGCGGTGACCACGCCGGCCCGGTCGGCGACCAGCGAGCCGTTGTTGCGGGTGGTCAGCGTGCCGAACCACGGCTCGTGGCCCTCGTGGATCGAGTGGGCGATGCCGGTGCCTCGGGTGCTGGTGAGGAACTCGGTGCGGAAGCCGATCAGGCCGCGGGACGGCACGACGAACTCCATGCGGACCCAGCCCGAGCCGTGGTTGGACATGTTGTCCATCCGGCCCTTGCGGACGCCCATGAGCTGGGTGACGGCACCCATGTGCTCCTCGGGGACGTCCACGGTGAGGCGCTCGACCGGCTCGTGCGTCTTGCCGTTGACCTCCTTGGTGACCACCTGCGGCTTGCCGACGGTCAGCTCGAAGCCCTCGCGGCGCATGGTCTCGATCAGGATGGCCAGCGCCAGCTCACCACGGCCCTGCACCTCCCAGGCGTCCGGGCGCTCGGTGTCCAGGACGCGCAGCGAGACGTTACCGATCAGCTCGCGGTCCAGGCGGTCCTTCACCTGGCGGGCGGTGACCTTGCGGTCCACCTTGGCACCGGACTTGGCGTCCGCGCCCTTGCCGCTGCCACCGCGACCGACGAGCGGCGAGGTGTTGGTGCCGATGGTCATCGAGATGGCCGGCTCGTCCACCGTGATCAGCGGCAGCGCGACCGGGTTCTCCGGGTCGGCCAGGGTCTCGCCGATCATGATGTCGGAGATGCCGGCGACGGCGCAGATGTCACCGGGGCCGGCGACCTCGGCCGGCTTGCGGGTGAGCGCCTCGGTCATCAGCAGCTCGGAGATGCGGACGTTCTGGATCGAGCCGTCGCGCTTGATCCAGGCCACGGTCTGACCCTTGCGCAGCTCGCCCTGCTCGACGCGCAGCAGCGCGATGCGGCCGAGGAAGTTGTCGGCGTCCAGGTTCGTGACGTGGGCCTGGAGCGGCGCGTCCTCGTCGTAGCTCGGGGCCGGGACGTGCTCCAGCAGGGTGGAGAAGAACGGCTCCAGGCTGGTGCTGTCGGCCGGGACGGTGCCGTCCTCCGGCTTGGTCAGCGACGCGACGCCGTCACGGGCGCAGGCGTAGACGATCGGGAACTCGATCTGGTCCTCGTCGGCGTCCAGGTCCAGGAAGAGGTCGTAGGTCTCGTTGATGACCTCGTCGATCCGGGAGTCCGGGCGGTCCGTCTTGTTGATGCACAGGATGACGGGCAGACGGGCCGTGAGCGCCTTGCGGAGCACGAAGCGGGTCTGCGGCAGCGGGCCCTCGGAGGCGTCGACGAGGAGCACGACCGCGTCCACCATCGACAGACCGCGCTCGACCTCGCCACCGAAGTCGGCGTGGCCCGGGGTGTCGATGATGTTGATGGTGATCGGCGCGCCACCGTCCTTGGGGTGGTACTTGACCGCCGTGTTCTTCGCGAGAATGGTGATGCCCTTCTCGCGCTCCAGGTCGTTCGAGTCCATCATGCGGTCGTCGAGCTGCTGGTGGGCGGCGAAGGCGCCGGCCTGCTTGAGCATGGCGTCGACCAGGGTGGTCTTGCCGTGGTCGACGTGGGCGACGATGGCGACGTTACGGATGTCGTTGCGCGTGGGCATGCCTAGCGGATTCTCCCGGAATCGTGGGTTACGGCGCCCGGCCGCGAGACGCGCACTTGCGGCCGCTGATCGGCCGCTGCCACCCGTTCGCCTGCTACTACCGGTCCACCCGCCGGGCATCTGGACATGCCTCGGCTTTCTCCTATGGTACGGGGAAGGGCGCACCGGGGCAGAAACGAGCCCGTCCGGCGGGATCAAGATCACAGCGAGGTCACGCCGGACTACGGCGTCACGGCCCACCCGACGTCCTGGAAGCGCGGCCAGTCGAAGCCCCACACCCCGGCCCCGGCCACGCCCGAGCGGACCCCGACCAGCTCCGGCCGCTGGTAGAGCGGCACCGAGTGACCGAGCTGCCAGATCCGGACGTCCGCCTCCTGGAGCAGGTCCAGACGGGTGGCTCGGTCGAGCTCGCCGGCCGCCCGGTCGAAGAGGTGGTCGATCTCCTCGGTGCCGCTGCGGGCGTAGTTGCTGCCCGGGTCGAGGGTGCCGTCGGGGTCCGGCCGGGGCTTGGCGTAGGCGGGCCGCTGCTCGCTCGCCGGGCTGGGGCCGGCCGGCCAGGAGAACAGGGCGAGGTCGTAGTCCCCCACCGCGAGGTGGTCCTTGACGAAGCTGTCGGCGGACGCGGTCACCTTCCGCAGGGCGACGCCCTGCTCGGCGAGACCGGCGGTGAGGGCGTCGGCGGTGCGCTCGGCGGTCGCGGAGCCGGCCGGGACGAGCAGGGCGAGGGCGAGCGGCTTGCCGTCCTTGGTCCGCGGGCCGCCGCCGTCCGGCCGCTTCCACCCGGCCTCGTCGAAGAGCCGGGCGGCGTCGGCGGGGCCGGCGGACGCGCTGTTGTCGCGGTAGCCGTCCTGGTCACCCGCGAAGAGGTGGCTGCCCAGCGCGGCCGGGGCGATGCCGAGCGGGGTGAGGGCCGCGGCGGCCACCCGCCGCCGGTCGACGGCCCGGCCGAGGGCGAGGCGCAGCGCGGGGTCGGTGAGCGGGGCCCGGGCCGCGTTGAAGGTGAGCTGGGTGAGGGAGGCGGCGGCGGCCCGGTGCACGGTGATCCCGGGCAGGGACTCGGCCCGCCGCAGGGCGAGCGCGGCCGCCTCGGGGGCGGCGGCGGGCGGCGCGGCGGCCGCGGAGGGGCTCGCGGACGGCGCCGGGGGCAGCGCCCGGTCCACCGCGACGGTGACCGGGGCGATGTCCAGCCGGTCCTGGTCCAGGGCGTCGAGGCGCCGTTCGGGGGCCGTCGCGAGGAAGTCGATCCGGTCCGCCTTCGGCTCCTCGCCCCACCAGAGCGGGTTGCGCACCACCGTCACCCGGCCGTCCTCGGCGTCGTAGCGGGACAGCACGTACGGCCCGGCGCTGAGGTGGCCGCCGCCCGCGAGCGCCTGGTTGAACGCCGCCGCGGTGGACGTCTCGGCGGCCGGGTAGAGCGGTCCGAAGAGGGCCGGCCAGTCGGCGCAGGGCCGCCGGAAGGTGACCTTGACCTCGTGCGGGTCGGCGCCCTGGCCGATCGAGTCGATGGCGTCGTACCCGGCCGGGTGGCCGCCCTGGTAGGCCGGGTCGAGGCCGGAGAGCGCGGCCCGCTGGGCGATCAGGTCGGCGGCGGTCAGCGGGGTGCCGTCGCTCCAGACGGCGTGCGGGTTGAGCCGGTAGGTGACGACCTGCGGCTGGCGCCCCGGCGGGGTGGACTCGGCGCCGGCCAGGTAGTCGGGGTCGGGGACGAGCCGCCCGTGCCCGTCGGGCCGGAAGAGCGACGGGTAGAGGGCGTGGGCGAGCAGTGCCGAGTCGCCGGTCGCGGCGGGCTGGTAGACGTTGAGCGTCGCGGGGACGCGGTCCACCGCCCAGCGCAGCGTCCCGCCGTCCCGGACGGCGGCGCGGTCGGCGGGCCGGACGTCCCCGGTGGCGGCGCTGACCTCGGGGACGGGCTCGGGGGCCGGGGGCCGCGCCGGGGCCGGGCGGTCGGAGCAGCCGCCGAGGGCGGCGGCGAGCAGCAGCGCGGCGGCTGCGGCGGTGAGCTGGCGGACGCGCATGGCGGCCATCGAACGCCGACCGGCCGGGCGCGCCCGCGCCGACACGTCGGAGCACCGGGCGACTGCACCCGGACGGCCGATCCCCGGCGCCGTGGCCGGGTCCGCGTCACAGCGCCAGCTCGAACCAGACGATCTTGCCCTTGGGCGTGCGCCGGCTGCCCCAGCGCTCGGCGAGCAGGCTGACGAGCTGCAGGCCGCGCCCGCCCTCGTCGGTCTCCTGCGCGCGGCGCTGGCGGGGCTGGGCGTAGCCGTCGTCCCAGACCTCGCAGACCATGCCGCGGTCGCGCAGCAGCCGCAGCCGGATCTCGCCGCGCCCGTGCTTGAGCGCGTTGGTGACCAGCTCGCTGACGAGCAGCTCGGTGGTGTCGACGAGCTCGTCCAGACCGCGGGCGAGCAGCCAGCTGCAGGCGAGTTCGCGGGCCTTGGCGACGGAGGTGGGCTCCGGCGGCAGGAACCAGTTGCCGACGCTGTCCTCGGGGAAGGCGTGCACCTGGGCCATCAGGAGGGCGATGTCGTCCTCGCCGTGGTGCGGGTTGAGCTCGCCGAGGACGTGGTCGCAGAGGTCCTCCAGGCCCTTGCCCTCGGCGGAGAGCGCGGTGCGGAAGGCCCGCAGGCCCTCGTCCAGCTGGTGCTTGCGGCTCTCCACGAGGCCGTCGGTGTACAGGCCGAGGACGGCGCCGTCGGGCAGCGTCAGCTCGACCTCCTCGAAGGGCTCTCCGCCGACGCCGAGCGGCAGGCCGGGCGGCACGTCGAGCATCCGGGCGGGCTCGCCCGGGCTGAGCAGGACGGGCGGCAGGTGGCCGGCGTTGGCGAACACGCAGCGCCGGGTGACGGCGTCGAAGACGGCGTAGACGCAGGTGGCCAGGTAGACCTCGCGGGCCTCCTCGTCGGCCGTCGAGGTCAGGCGCCCGTACGGGCTGGCCGGGCCGGCCGGCACCGAGTCGTCGCCGAGGCCGCGGGCGATCTCGTCGAGGGCGCCGAGCACCTCGGCGGGGTCGAGGTCGAGCATCGCGAGGGTGCGCACGGCGGTGCGCAGCTGGCCCATGGCGACGGCGGCGCGCAGGCCGCGGCCCATGACGTCGCCGATGACGAGCGCGGTGCGGTTGCCGGGCAGCGGGATGACGTCGAACCAGTCGCCGCCGACCTCGGTGTTGTTGTTGCTGGGCAGGTAGCGGCAGGCGATCTCCAGGCCGCTGGCGGCCGGGTTGCCGGGCGGCAGGAGGCTGCGCTGGAGGATCAGGGCCCGCTCGTGCTCGCGGCGGTAGAGCCGGGCGTTGTCGATGCAGACGGCGGCGCGGGCGACGAGCTCCTCGGCGATGGCGACGTCGCGGGCGTCGAAGGGCTCGCTGCCGATGGCGCGGGAGAGCTGGACGAGCCCGAGGACCTGGTCGCGGGCGACCAGCGGGACGATCAGCGTGGAGCGCAGCAGCGGGTCGGGCCCGGGCTCGGGGACGACGCTGCGGCCGGTGCGCAGGGCGCGGGCGTGCGGGGAGCGGCGCGGGTAGCAGAGCGTGCCGCCGGCCTCGGCGATGGGCAGGCCGGTGACCGAGCCGAGCACCGAGGAGGCGCCGCCGACGACGCTGGAGACGGCGACCCGGCGCAGTTCGCCGCTGCCGTCGGTGAGGACGGTGTCGCCCAGGCGCCCGGCGCTCGGGACGCTCTCGCCGGAGAGCAGCGCGGTGTACAGGTCGACGGTCGCGAGGTCGCAGAACGGCGGGACGACGACGTCCAGCAGCTCCTTGGCGGTGGTCTCCAGGTCGAGGGTGGAGCCGATGTGCGCGCTGGCCTCGTTGAGCAGGGCGAGGTTGCGGCGGACGCCGTCGGCCTCGCGCTCGGCGACGTGCCGGCTGGTGACGTCGGAGACCTGCCCGGCGACGCCGATGGGCTGCCCGGCGGCGCCGTTGAGGCGGTAGAGCGACACGGCCCAGAGCCGGTTGCCCTCGCGGGTGGGGACGACGCCGTGGAAGCGCAGGTCGAAGACGGGCTCGCCGGTGGCGAGGACCTTGCGCAGGGCGGCGCTGAGCCGGTCGGCCTCGGAGGGCGGGAAGAGGTCGTGCGGGGTGAGGCCCTCGAGGTCGACCGGGGCGAGGCCCATGCCGGAGGCGAAGGCGTCGTTGACGCGTTGGAGGCGCAGCCGGTCGTCGAACAGGACGAAGCCGGTCGGGGTCTGGCCGAAAACCGCCTCCGAGGCGGCGAGGTCGGTCTCCACCCGGCGCAGCCGGCCGAGGTCGACGGCCAGACAGGTGGCGCCGGCGGGCAGGGCGGTGTCCGGCATCAGGTACAGCTCGGCGAGGCCCTCGCCGCCGGCGGCGTCGAGGTACGGGGTGGTGCCGGTCCACTCCTCGCCGCCGAGGGTGCGCTCCAGCCGGGCGCGCCCGCGCTGCCAGAGCTCGCGCGGGACGAACGTGGTGATCGGGTCGGCGCCGAGCGCGTCGGTGGCGGGGACGCCGAAGAACTCGGCGGCGCGCTCGCTCCACTGGCTGATCCGCCCGTCGGGGCCGATCGCGAAGGTCGCGACCCGGATGTAGTCGTAGACCGAGCCGGCGCCCGCGTGGGTGCCGGCGTGGGCAGCGGCGGCGCCGTTGCGGCCCTCGGCCGCGGCGGCCGCGCGGGCCACCGCCGGGGCGGGCAGGTGCGGTGAACCGGCCTGCCCGGGCACGGCGGCATGACCGCTGCTGCTCGGCGCGTTCCGCGCCGGGGTGCTGTTCAACGGACCGACCCCTCCAACCCGCGACCGTCCGGATGTCGAGAAGACCGAGTATTCATCATCGAGGGGTACGTTCACACGCCCTCAACATCACAACATCAGATCGGGCGAAGGTTTTTGTCCTACCACCCGCGCAACCACAATGCCACGCCCGCGCCCCCTTCCGGAGTGCGCGCTCCCCCTGGCCGCCAGGTGGCATATGCAGCCCCGTTCTACTCGCGTCCCGCTGGTCCTCCGCGCCGGCTCACGCCCTCGCCCGCTGCGCGCCTCACGGCTCGTCGGGCTCATTACCCGGGAGCGCCTGCTCGAACCAGACCACCTTGCCGATGCCCTCGGCCCTGGCACCCCAGCGCAGCGCGAGCCGGCGGACCAGCTCCAGGCCCCGGCCGCCCTCGTCGGCCTCGGCCGCGTGCCGCTCGCGCGGCGGGTCGGGCAGCGGGTCGGAGATCTCCACCAGCAGCGTCTCGCCGAGCGTCAGCCGGACCCCGATCGGCGCACTGGCGTACCGGACGGCGTTCGTGACGAGCTCGCTGACCAGCAGCTCCGCCGTGTCGGTCAGCGCCTCGACGCCCCACTCGGCGAGCGTGGAGCGCACCAGCCGCCGGGCCCGGGAGACCGCGGTGGGCTCGGCGGGCAGCGTCCAGCCGGCCGTCGGGGTGCCGGCCTGGCCGTGGCCGAGCCGGGCCAGCAGCAGCGCGACGTCGTCCGGCTCGCGCCCCTGTTCCATGGTGTCGAGGACGGCCTCGCAGGCGGCCTGGATGGACGCGTGCGGCGCCTGGAGGACGGTGACCAGCCGGCCGAGGCCGACGTCCAGGTCCTTGTCCCTGGACTCGACCAGGCCGTCGGTGCACAGCGCGAGCAGGCTGCCCTCGGGGATCTTCAGTTCGACCGACTCGAACGGGACGCCGCCGACGCCGAGCGGGGCGCCGGAGGGCAGGTCGAGGATCCGGCCGGTGCCGCCGGGCAGCAGGCTGCCGGTGCGGGTCGGCCCCTCGGTCTCCTGGCCGGGCACCACGAGCACCGGGGGGATGTGCCCGGCCTTGGCGACGGTCAGCCGGGCCGTGCCGGGGTCGAAGACGGCGTAGACGCAGGTCGCGAGCAGCGCCTCGTCCGGCCCCTGGGCGAGGTCGTCGGCGAGCTCGTGGACGTGCCGCAGCAGTACGTCCGGCGGCAGGTCGAGGGCGGCGAGCACCCGGACGGCTGTGCGCAGCCGGCCCATGGTCGCGGCGGCCCGCAGGCCGTGGCCCATGACGTCGCCGACGACCAGCGCGGTGCGGTCGCCGGGCAGCGGGATGACGTCGAACCAGTCGCCGCCGACCTCGGTGCCGCTGGAGCCGGGCACGTAGCGGTAGGCGACCTCGACCCCGGTGGGCTGCGGGACCTGCTGCGGGAGCAGGGTGCGCTGGAGGGTGAGCGCGGCGGTGCGCTCGCGGGCGTAGAGGCGGGCGTTGTCGAGGGAGCTGCCGGCCCGGTCGGCGAGTTCGACGGTGAAGGCGAGGTCGTCCCGGTCGAAGCCCTCGCGGTAGCCGGCCCGGCTGACCAGCAGCAGGCCGATCACGATGCCGCGGGCGCGCAGCGGGACGACGAGCATCGAGTGCACGCCGAGGTCGTGGGCGGCCTGCATCTTCGGGTCGCCCGGGTAGGTGACGTCGTTCAGCTGGTCGGCGCCGGAGAGCAGCTCGGGGACACCGGTGCGCAGCACCCGGCCGCAGGCGGAGTCCTCGGCGAAGGTGATCCGGGCGCCGCGGCGCAGCATCACCTCGACCTCGGGGCCGTCCTGGACGGAGGCGGTGCCGAGCTGGAGCAGCGAGGTGCGCCGGTCGTGGCCGTGCCGGGGCAGGTCGTCACCGTGGGCGACGGCCTGCAGAAGGATCACCGCGGAGTGGTCGGTGAGCCGGGGGACGACGGAGCCGGCCAGCTCCTGGGCGATCCGGGCGGCGTCGAGGAGGTCGCCGACGCGCGAGCCGAACTCGTTGAGCAGGGAGAGCCGCCGGCGGGCGTGCTCGACCTTGGCGACGGCCCGGTAGCGCTCGGTGACGTCCATGACGGTGCCGGAGATGCCGAGCACCCGGCCGGAGCGGTCGGTCATCCGGCTGTAGGAGATCGAGCGGTAGCCGGAGCGGGCGGTGACCGGCGAGGCGAGGGTGACGTCGATGACCGGCTCGCCGGTGGCCAGCACCTGGCGCTGGATGGCGGTGATCTCGTCGGCGGCGCGCTCGGGCAGGGTCTCGCCGGTGGTGCGGCCGACGTGGTCGTCGGTGGCGACGCCGTTCATCTCGGCGAGGGTCTGGTTGACGGCGGTGTAGCGCAGGTCGGTGTCGAGGACGGCGATGCCGAGCGGGGACTGCTCGAACAGCGCGTCGCGCACCGCGAGGTCACGCTCGACGGCCCGGACGGCGGCCGCCTCGGCCAGGTTGACCTGGAGGAACGGGGTGCCGTCGCCGTCCACCAGCAACGAGATCCGGGCGTCCACGGCGACCGGCACGCCGTCGCGGTCGCGCAGTTCGGCGGGCCCGGCCCAGCGGCCGTTGCGCAGGGTGTCCTGGATGGCGGCCTGGATCCGGACGACCTGCTCGTGGTCCGGGATGAGTTCGTCGATCCGGCGGCCGACCAGCAGCTCGTTCGGCCAGCCGAGCAGTTCCTCGGCGGCGGGGCTCCAGAGCACCACGCGGCCGGCCGTGTCGAGGATCGCGATGGCGACCTTCAGCATGTCGAGCAGGCTGCCCTCGGCCGGGGCGCCGGGCCCGCCCGGCGGCTCGGTGGGGCCGCCGGGGAACGGGCGGCCGGGGCGGCTGCGCAGGCCGGGCCGGACCCCGCTGCCGGGGACGTCGAGGGTCGGCGCGGGCCGCGGGGTGCCGGCCTCGGCACCGCCCGGGGCGGCCTCGGTGACGGCGGCGGGCCCGCGGCCCCGGCGGCGGCCGGCGGACGGCCGCGGGGCGGCCGGACGGGCGCCGCGGCGCAGCCGGGCGCGGGCGGCGGCGCTCCCCGCGGTGCCTGTCCGCCGCACTCCCCCGCCGCCGTTACCGGTATTCGACACCGACGGGGCCTCCGGCTCTGGTCGGGATCGGCGCCGCCGGCTGGGGCGGCTCACCGATGGTGACGAAACGTGCCGAAAAGTGACATACCCAGCAGAACCCCAGGCTATCCCGGCTTCCGGGTCGTCTTGTCCGATTGACCGACCTGGCGCGGCGCCGGGAGCCGGGGCCGCGCCGGCGGACGGGAACTCAGCCGCGCAGGAGTCCGGCGACGTGCGGGAGGACCTCCCGGTCGTGGTCGAGCCAGTCGACGGAGTCCAGCTCGTCCGGGCCGAGCCAGCGCAGCTCGTCGTGCTCCAGGAGCGGGCGGGGGTCGCCGTCGAGCAGCTCGGCGCCCCAGAAGTGCAGTTCCAGGCCCGGACGGACGGTCCACGCTCCGGGCAGCCGCTCCAGCGCCCGGGTCGGCACGCCGAGTTCCTCCAGGAGCTCGCGCTCCAGCGCCTCGGCCTCGGTCTCGCCGGGCTCTGCCTTGCCGCCCGGGAACTCCCAGCGCCCGGCCACCTCCGCCGGGGTGTCGCGGCGCGCGGCCAGCACCCGCCCCGCCCGGACGATCACGCCGCCGATCACGATCCGGACGGCGTCCTGCTCCTCGATGTTCACGGTCCCGGGATTCATGCCACCGAGCCTATGCGTCCCGGGCGGCGCTCCCGGCCGCGCTCTCGGCCTCGGTCCAGTAGAGCTGCTTGTGGCCGCGGGCCTCGAACTCGGCCGCGAGGCGCTCGGCCTCGTCCTTCGCCAGCCCCCGTGCGACGACGAAGCGGTTGCCGTTGTCGTCCTGCCGCATCACCCGAAAGGTGCTCATGGCGCGAGCGTATCCCCGGCCTGCGTGGGGGTCGGGCCGGGGATACCTGACCGGAACCGTACGGGCGGCTCGCTACCGGCAGGTACGGGCCCGGTTAACTCCGGGTAAGACGGCGCCTCAGACCCGGAGGTCGGGCGCCTGCTCGCCGGTGGACAGGCCCAGCTCGCGGCGGGCGTCCACGCTGAGCGGGGTGGTCTTGGCCGTCAGCAGCTTCGCCCGCCGGATCTCGCCCTCCAGCGCGGTCGGATCGCTCGTCCGCGCGGCGGAGTCCCAGGCGGTGGCGGCGTCCCGCTGGGCGGCGGCCAGCGCCGCGACCTTGGGCTTCGCGGCGTCCGGCCAGAGCGTCGTCGTGCGGGACAGCTGCTCGGCCTCGGTGCGGGAGGCGGCCGCCATCCGCCGGGCCCAGCTCACGTACTCGGCGCCGGCCGTCGCGACCTCGCCCTTGGGCTGGTCCGCGTAGGCCGTGTTGAAGCCGCGGACGGCCTCCAGGTAGGCGAGCTGGGCGGAGGTCAGGCTGAGGCGGTCGGTGCGGACGGAGCCCACGTGCTCGGCGTCGCGGTCCTCGAAGGCGCAGGTGACGAACCGTTCGCCGGACTTCCAGTTGCCGCTGGTCGGGTAGAGGTAGATCTCGTCCATGCCGTCCGGGATCGCCCACGGGTCGAGGGCGTAGGTGTCGAGCACCGGGCGGCAGAGCTCGGCGGCGCGCTGACGGATCACCGACTCGCCCGGGTAGACCGGGGTGGCGCCCACCGGGATCCCGGCGGTGCCGGCCACCTCGCCGTGGTGCGGGGCGGAGCAGGGCACCTTGCGGACCCAGTACACCGTCTCGTCGCCGCCGTCCGGGTCCGTCCGGCTGCCCCCGTCCGGAGAGCTGTAGCAGTCCCCGGACTTGAGGGCGGACCAGCGGACCGAGCCGGACGGGGCCCTGGACGGCGCGCCGGAGCCGGCGCGGTCGACGGGGGCCGGGGCCACGACGGCGCTGAGGACGGCGAACGCGGTGACCATGACGCCGAACACGCCGAACACCAGGCCCGTCACGGCCATGCCTATGCCGCGCTCGCCGCGCCTCCTGATCTGGACCATCGCGACGATCGCGAGCACGATCGCGACCGGCCAGGTGCAGGTGAGGCCGGTCACGAGGGCGCCGATGGCGAAGCCGTTGACCTGCTTGGGGGGCTGGGGGTAGCCGTACGGGTGACCGGGCTGGAAGCCGGAGTACGCGCCGGGCGGGACCGACGCCCAGCCCCCGGTGGGCGCGGCAGGCCCCGCGGGCCCGCCGGGCGGCGGCGGGGGCGGAGCCAGGGGCGGGGCCCCGGTAGGGGCGGCCCACGGGTCGGCGGGTGGGGTCGTGTCGGCGGGGGCCGGAGCGTCGGCGACCGGAGTGTCGGCGGGGGTCGGAGCGTCGGCGGGAGCCGGCGGGGTGTCGGTCTTGCCGAGGTCCACCCGGTCCGCCGGTGCGTCAGCGGGCTGCTGCGCCCCGGCCGGCGGGGCCGCCTTCTTGTCGAGGTCGACCCGCTCCGGTGGGC
This sequence comes from Streptomyces sp. SP17BM10, assembly GCF_036322405.1. NCBI lineage: Bacteria > Bacillati > Actinomycetota > Actinomycetes > Kitasatosporales > Streptomycetaceae > Streptomyces > Streptomyces sp. SP17BM10. Next base: position 17,500 of record NZ_JAQYXB010000556.1, read on the forward strand.
CGTCGGCGGGCGCGGGGTGCTCCGGCCCGGGGACGGGCGCGTCGGGATCGGGCTTGGACACGTGGACTCCCCCGGGCCCGGCGGTGCGGGCGTCAGCTCGGCGTTCTGCGCCGTCCGGCGGCCTTCGGCACGCGGCTCGGAGCCCGAACGGGCCCGAGAACGAACGGTCGCGCGACTTTACCCGATCTTTTCGAACGCCTGCCCGCCCTTTGTTCCCCCGCCCGCGCCCCGTCCTCAGCCGCGCGCCAGGACCTCGCCGTGGAGCATCGAGAACCAGGCGTCCCCGGCGCCGCTCCACTCCCGCCAGCCGGCCGCGATCCGCTCCAGCTCCGCCCGGTCGGCGAAGCCCTCGGCCACAGCCGTGCGGGCGAACGCCGAGTCGACCGTCCGGTCCGCCCACATGCCACCCCACCACGTGCACCGCTCGGGCGTCGCGAACGTCCAGGTGGTGGCGGTGGCGGTGACCTCGGCGAAGCCCGCCTCCCGGGCCCAGGACAGCAACCGCCGCCCGGCGTCCGGCTCACCGCCGTTGTGGCGCGCCGTCCGCCGGTAGAGCGCCAGCCAGTCGTCCAGCGCGGGCGCCTCGGGGTACCAGGTCATCGAGGCGTAGTCGACGTCCCGGGCCGCGACGACGCCGCCCGGTGCCAGCACCCGGCGCATCTCGCGCAGCGCGGCCACCGGGTCCGCCACGTGCTGGAGGACCTGGTGGGCGTGCACCACGTCGAACTCACCGTCGCGGTGGGACAGCCGGTGGACGTCCGCGACCTCGAAGACGACGTTCGAGAGCCCCCGCCCGGCGACGTACGCGGCCGCCTGCTCCAGCACCTCGGCGGAGGTGTCCACGGCCACCACCCGCCCACTCGGGCCGACCAGCTCGGCCAGGTCGGCGGTGATCGTGCCGGGCCCGCAGCCGACGTCCAACAGGGCCTGCCCGGGCCGCAGTTCGGGCAGCAGGTAGGCGGCGGAGTCGGCCGCGCCGCGCGAACGGTGCGAGCGCAGCACGGCCTCCTGATGGCCGTGCGTGTAAACGGTGGACGGTCCGCTCATCGGATCCCCCTCGATCGAGTTCGGCTGCCTCCGACGCTACTCCTCTTCTCGTATGACGAGAATATTCGTCTCACATATCGACCGCTCGACAGCGCCTCCCCCATCGCCCGCCGTACCGTGGAGGCGCCCCCGACAGAACGGTCCCGCCCCATGCCAGGCCCGCGCCCCTTCGTCCTGCTGAGCGCCGCCGTCTCACTCGACGGCCACCTCGACGACGCCTCCCCCGAGCGCCTGCTGCTCTCCAACGCCGCCGACTTCGACCGGGTCGACGAGGAGCGCGCCGCCGCCGACGCGGTGCTGGTCGGCGGCAACACCCTGCGCACCGACAACCCGCGCCTGCTGGTCAACGACGCCGACCGGCGGGCGGCCCGGGTCGCGGCCGGCCGCCCCGCGTACCCGCTGAAGGTGACGCTCAGCGCGAGCGGCGCGCTCGACCCGGCGCTGAGGTTCTGGCACACCGGCGGCGACAAGGTCGCGTACACGACGGACGCCGGCGCGGCGGCCCTGCGCCCGGCGCTGGACGGGCTGGCCGACGTGGTCGCACTCGGCGGCACGGTGGACCTCGGCGCGGTGCTGGACGACCTGGGCGCCCGCGGCGTGCGCCGCCTGATGGTCGAGGGCGGCGGCAGCGTGCACACCCAGTTCCTCGCGCAGGGCCTGGCCGACGAACTCCAGCTGGCCGTGGCCCCGCTGCTGGTCGGCCAGGCGCGGGCGCCGCGGTTCGTCCACCCGGCCGCCTTCCCGGGCGGTCCGGCGCGGCGGATGCGCCTGCTGGAGGCACGTACGGTGGGCGATGTCGTCCTGCTCAGGTACGCCCCGAAGGAGCCCGCCCCGTGACCACCGACCTCGACCACCTCCGACGGGCCGTCGAACTCTCCCGCCTCTGCCCGGCCTCCGGGACGGCCTTCTCGGTCGGCGCGGTGGTCGTCGGCGCGGACGGCGAGGTGCTCGCCGAGGGGTACAGCCGCGAGGTGGACGCGCACGACCACGCCGAGGAGGCCGCGCTCGGCAAGCTCCCGGCCGACGACCCGCGGCTGCGCGGCGCGACGGTCTACAGCTCGCTGGAGCCGTGCGGGCAGCGGGCGTCGCGCCCGGTGCCGTGCGCCCGGCTGATCATCGCGGCGGGCGTGCCACGGGTCGTGGTGGCCTGGCGCGAGCCGGACCTGTTCGTGACCGACTGCCAGGGCACGGCGCTCCTGGAGGCGGCCGGGGTCGAGGTGGTCGAGCTGGCGGAGCTGGCGGCGGAGGCCCGGGCGGTCAACGCCCACCTGCTCGGATAGCCGAAGCGGAACGCCCATCACAGCACTGCGGCCTGCAAAAACGCAGCCCCCGAAGTGGTCATCCAGTACCCGTCCAGCACGGTGCGGCCTTGTCCAGCACAGCCAGCACATGTGACCGCGGACATGCCCCCTCATCCGGCATTGTGTACACGGAACACTCTCAGCACCGAGTCAGCACAGAAAACGCAACGGGGCTCGCCTCAAGGAGGCGAGCCCCGTTCGACCCGTGCATGTGACAGGTCGATCCGGCTCACGGCGATCGATCGATCAGACGTTGAAGCGGAACTCCCACCACAGCGCTGTGACCTGCGAAAATGGTGATTCTGAGGGCCCAAGTCAGCACGGAATCAGCACCGTGACGGAACGCCGGGTCAGGGGATCAGTAGTGGTAGCGGGCCGCCAGGATGATGATCTCCCGGTCGGTGACCAGATAGACGAGGCGATGCTCGTCATCAATCCGCCGCGACCAGGCCCCTGGGAGGTGGTACTTCAGGGGCTCGGGCTTGCCGATCCCGGTGAACGGATCGCGCAGGACGTCCTCGATGAGCTTGTTGATCCTCGCGAGCATCTTGCGATCGTTCTTGAGCCAGGACGTGTAGTCCTCCCAGCCCTGCTCTTCGAAGACGAGCCTCACTCGACACCCCGCCCGGCATCAGCCGAGTCCGGGTCGATGAGCGTGCGTTCGGAGAGCCCTATGCCGTTCAGTGCGTTGTCGTACGCCTTGAGGAGGCGACGCGCGTTCGCCGGCGAACGCAGGAGGTACGAGCCCTCACGCAGGGCGGCGTAGTCCTCGGCGGAGACGAGCACGGCATTTCCGTGCTTGGACACGATCTCGATGGCGTCGTGATCCTCGTTGACCTTCTTGATCAACGGGAAGAGATCCCTGCGGGCCTCGCTCGCGGTGATGGACATGGCGCGAACCCCCTTAGGCGAGTGGTACCGAATAACGTACCACTCAATCGAAGCTTCGGGGGCATCGACGGCCGGCATGGACTCCCGCAAGTCAGCACCAAGTCAGCACGGAAATGAGGAGAGGATCGGACTCCATGGAGTCCGACCCTCTCCGACCTGCACACTTGCCAGATCAAGTGACATGCAGTAATGACTTGATCACACGTTGAAGCGGAACTCCACCACGTCGCCGTCCTGCATGACGTATTCCTTGCCCTCGATGCGGGCCTTGCCCTTGCTGCGGGCCTCGGCGATGGAGCCGGTCTCGACCAGGTCGGCGAAGGAGATGACCTCGGCCTTGATGAAGCCCTTCTGGAAGTCGGTGTGGATCACACCGGCCGCCTCGGGGGCCGTGGCGCCCTTCTTGATGGTCCAGGCGCGGGTCTCCTTGGGGCCGGCCGTCAGGTAGGTCTGCAGGCCGAGGGTGTCGAAGCCGACGCGGGCGAGGGTGGCGAGCCCGGGCTCCTCCTGGCCCATCGACTGGAGGAGTTCGAGCGCCTCGGCGTCGTCGAGCTCGATCAGCTCGGACTCGATCTTGGCGTTCAGGAAGATCGCCTCGGCCGGGGCGACCAACTCGCGCTGGGCGTTCTTGAAGTCCTCGTCGCCCAGCTCGTCCTCGTCCACGTTGAAGACGTAGAGGAAGGGCTTGGCCGTCAGCAGGTGCAGCTCGCGGATCGGGGCGGTGTCGAAGCCGGCCTCGAAGAGGGTCTTGCCGGTCTCCAGGATCGCCTGCGCGGCCTCGGCGGCGGCCAGCACGGGGGCGGTGTCCTTCTTGAGGCGCGCCTCCTTCTGGAGCCGCGGCAGGACCTTCTCGATGGTCTGGAGGTCGGCCAGGATCAGCTCGGTGTGGATGGTCTCGATGTCGTCCTTGGGCGACACCTTGCCGTCCACGTGCACCACGTCCGGGTCGGTGAAGGCGCGCACGACCTGGCAGATCGCGTCCGACTCGCGGATGTTCGCGAGGAACTTGTTGCCCAGGCCCTCGCCCTCCGAGGCGCCGCGCACGATGCCGGCGATGTCGACGAAGTCGACGGTGGCCGGGAGGATGCGCTGCGAGCCGAAGATCTCGGCGAGCTTGGCCAGCCGCGCGTCCGGGACGCCGACGACACCGACGTTCGGCTCGATGGTGGCGAACGGGTAGTTGGCCGCCAGCACGTCGTTCTTGGTCAGGGCGTTGAACAGGGTCGACTTGCCGACGTTCGGCAGGCCGACGATTCCGATCGTGAGCGACATGAAGCGCAGTCCCGGGGCTTGGAGGAGTTGGACCGGCACCGTGCGGGCCGACCCCCAAGTCTACGGGCAGCCGCTCACGCCCCGGTCGCCACGGGCAGGGGCTCCAGGAACTCCAGCCGGTTGCCCAGCCGGTCGCTGGAGTGGAAGCGGCGGTGGCCGGGCAGGTCGTCGTCCCAGACGACCTCGTGGCCGTGCTCGGCCAGCCTCCGCGCCAGCGCGTCCAGCGCGCTCACCTGGATGCCCGGGTGGCCCTTGAGGGACGGCCGGAAGTCCGGCGTGACGCCGAGGTGGACCTCCAGCCCGCCGCCGCGGAACCAGCAGCCGCCGCGGGCCGCGAGCACCGGCGGCTTCGCCACCTCCGTCATCCCGAGGACGTCGCCCCAGAAGGCCCGGCACTCGTCCTCGGCGCCGGCCGGGATGTCGAGCTGGACGTGGTGGAGCCGTTCGAGCCTGAAATCGGTGGTCATGGTGGTCCCCCGGTGGAGCGGATCGCACGGCGGTCGCCGCGGTGCCGCCCGGCGCCGACCGGGCGGGCCGGCGGACCTGAACGACGATCACATCAGTACTCCGTCCGGAGACACGGAGCAAGGCCTGAACGGTCCATTACACAGTGTGGCGATGATCGGACCGTACGTTGGGCGGGTGGAGCAGAGCATCCGTACCCAGCCGCCAGGGCCCAGACGCCGTCCGCCGAACGGCAAGGGCGCCGCCGTCCCCGGGCCGGGGCGCGGGCCCGAGGGCGCCGGGGCCCCCGCCTCCCGGCTGCGGCCGGTGGCCGGGGCTCCCGCGAGCGCCCGCCCCGCCACCCCGAAGCTGCGGCTGCGGCTGCCGCTGCGCGGGCGCGGGGAGGCCCGGATCTACGGGCGGCGCCGCACCGGGCGGCCCACCCGGCTGACCGCCGTCGGCACCGGCGTGGTCGGCGTGCTGGCGACCCTCGCGGTGGCCGGGGCCGACCGGCTGCTGTTCGACGGCCTCGGCTGGCTGTTCGGCCTCGGTTACGTGGTCGTCTGCTTCCAGCTGGCCGTACGGGTGCGCTACGTCGACCTGCTGGCCGCGCCGATCAGCGGCCCGATCGCCTTCGCGCTCGCGCTGTCGCTGCTCGCGCCGGTCGACTCCCCGGGCGTGACCGCCCAGGTGGTGGCGCTCGCGACCGGGCTCGCGCTGCGGGCCGGCTGGCTGTTCACCGGCACCGGGCTGGCCGCACTGATCGTCCTCGCCCGGTTCGTCGCCCAGCGCCGGATCCAGCACTCGCGCTGAGCGGCGCGCCCCCGGGCGCCCTCAGCCGGCCGCGCGCGCCGCGGCCATCGCGGCACCGACGATGCCCGCGTCGTTGCGCAGTTCCGCGGGCACCACCCGGGCACCGCGCTCGCGCAGCAGCGGCAGGAACTTCTGGTGCTTGCGGCTCACCCCGCCGCCGATCACGATCAGCTGCGGCGAGAACAGCATCTCCACCAGGTCCAGGTACTCGTCGACCCGCCCGGCCCACTGCTCCCAGCTCAGCTCGTGCCGCTCCTTCGCGGCCGAGGAGGCCCGGCGCTCGGCGTCCTTGCCGCGCAGCTCCAGGTGGCCCAGCTCGGTGTTGGGCACCAGCGCGCCGTCCACGAAGAGCGCGCTGCCGATGCCGGTGCCGAAGGTGAGCACCAGCACCACGCCGGCCTGGTTCCGGCCCGCGCCGTGCGCGGTCTCGGCGAGGCCGGCCGCGTCGGCGTCGTTGAGGACGGTCGCGGGCAGGTCCAGCGCCTCGCGGAACAGCCCCTCGGCGTCCAGGCCGATCCAGTCCTTGTCCATGTTGGCCGCCGTCCTGGTGCGGCCGTCCACCACGACGCCGGGGAAGGTCAGCCCGACCGGGCCCTCGTGGCCGAAGTGCCGGACCACCTCCCGGACCGCGGCGATCACGGCCTCGGGGGCGGACGGCCGCGGGGTGAACACCTTGTGGCGTTCCTCGGTCAGTGCGCCGCGGCCCAGGTCGACCGGGGCGCCCTTGATGCCCGAACCGCCGATGTCCACACCGAATACCGCCGTCATCACGACCGCCCTCCGCCGGATGCCGCGGACCGTCGTCCACAGCCTGTGCACAAAACTACGAGAGGGCGCACGGCCGCGCACAGCAGGAAGGTCCGGTGCCCCGCGCGGGGCACCGGACCTTGCGGCACTGGGTTACAGCTTGCCCGCGGCCTCGGCGCGCAGGTCGCGGCGCAGCTCCTTGGGCAGCGAGAAGGTCAGGTGCTCCTCGGCGGTCTTGACGGTCTCGACCGTGTCGTAACCGCGCGCGGCCAGGAACTCCAGCACGCCGTCGACGAGGATCTCCGGCACCGAGGCGCCGCTGGTGAGGCCGACGGTCGTGACGCCCTCCAGCCACTCCTCCTGGATCTCGTCGGCGAAGTCCACCAGACGGGCGGCCTTGGCGCCGTACTCCAGGCCGACCTCGACCAGGCGGACCGAGTTGGAGGAGTTCTTGGAGCCGACGACGATCAGGAGGTCGGTCTCGGGAGCCAGCTGCTTGACGGCGACCTGGCGGTTCTGGGTCGCGTAGCAGATGTCGTCGCTGGGCGGGCTGACCAGGAGCGGGAAGCGCTTCTTCAGCTCGCCGACGGTCGCCATGGTCTCGTCCACCGAGAGGGTGGTCTGGGACAGCCAGACGACCTTGGACTCGTCGCGGACCCGCACGTTGGCCACGTCCTCGGCGCCGTCCACCAGGTGGATCCGCTCCGGGGCCTCGCCCATCGTGCCGATGACCTCCTCGTGGCCCTCGTGGCCCACCAGCAGGATGTCGTAGTCCTCGTCGGCGAACCGGACGGCCTCCTTGTGCACCTTGGTGACCAGGGGGCAGGTGGCGTCGATGGTGGCGAGCTTGCCGGCCTTCGCCTCGTCGTGGACGGACGGGGCGACCCCGTGCGCGGAGAAGACGACGATCGCGCCCTCGGGCACCTGCTCCGTCTCCTCGACGAAGACCGCGCCCTTCTTCTCCAGGGTCTGCACCACGTACTTGTTGTGGACGATCTGCTTGCGGACGTAGATGGGGGCCCCGTACTGCTCCAGGGCCTTCTCCACGGCGATCACGGCGCGGTCGACTCCCGCGCAGTAGCCCCGGGGGGCGGCGAGCAGGACACGGCGCTGCGCGGTGTTGGACATGGGTCCATCGTACGGGCGGCGGGGAGCCGCGCCGACGGGAGGCGCAATCCGGACGGTTCCGGTCGCGGGTGCTCAAATGTGGTGCTCATGAGTGAGCGATTCGCGCAGGACCCCGGGGGCGGCGCGGGCGGCCTGCGGCGCAGCCTGGGCATGCGCGACCTGATGGTCTACGGGCTGCTGTTCATCGCCCCGATGGCCCCGGTCGGCGTGTTCGGCGTGCTGGACGCCAAGAGCCGCGGCGCCGTCGCCACGGTGTACCTGGCGGCGACGGTCGCGATGGGCTTCACGGCGTTCTCGTACGCGCAGATGGTGCGCGCGGTGCCGCGGACCGGGTCGGTGTTCGCGTACGCGCGGGCCGGGCTCGGCGAGGGGGCCGGGTTCGTCGCCGGGTGGATGGCGATGCTCGACTACCTGCTGATCCCCGCGGTCGCCTACCTCTTCTCCGGGATCGCGCTGCACTCGCTGGTGCCGGCCGTCTCCCGCTGGGTGTGGACGGCGCTCGCGGTCGTGGTGACCACGGCGCTCAACCTGATCGGGGTCCGGACGGCGGCGGCGGTCGGCTTCGCGGTGCTCGCCCTGGAGATCGCGGTGCTCGCGGTGTTCGTCGTCGCGGCCGTGGTGGTGCTGGTCCGGGACGGCGCCCGGCGCGGCTGGGACACGCCGTTCACCGCCGTCGGCCCCTTCTCGTCGACGGCGGTGATCTCGGCGGTCTCCGTCGCGGTGCTCTCGTTCCTGGGCTTCGACGCGATCGCGACCTTCGTCGAGGAGGCGGTCGGGGCGTCGGCGGCGGTGGCGCGGGCGGTGCTGTGGTGCCTGGCGCTGGCCGGGGTGCTGTTCGTCGCGCAGACGTACCTGGCGGCGCTGCTGGAGCCGCTCGCCCCGGCGCGGCTGGCGGCCGACCCGGCGGCGCAGGGCTCGGCGTTCTACGACACCGTGGAGGACGCCGTCGGGCACTGGCTGCACGTGCTGGTGGCGGCGAGCAAGGCGATCGGCGCGGCCTTCGCGGCGCTGGCCGGGCAGGCGGCGGCCGGGCGGCTGGTCTTCGCGATGGGCCGCGAGGGGCGGCTGCCACGCGTGCTCGGCTCGGTCGACCCGGTCTCGGCGGTGCCACGCCGGGCGCTGCTCGCGGCGGCGGCGATCACGCTGGCGGCGGCGCTCTGGGCGGCGAACCTGGACGACGGACTCGACCGGCTCACCTCGGTGGTGAACGTGGGCGCGCTCACCGCCTTCGCGCTCCTGCACGCCTCCGTCGTCGGCTGGTACGCGGTGCGGCACGGCTCGCGGGACCGGCTGCGGCACGTGGTGGTGCCGGTGCTGGGGATCGCGGTGATCGGGGCGGTGGTGTACGAGGCGTCGACGACGGCGCAGGTCGTCGGGGTGGCGTGGCTGGCGGTCGGTCTGATGGTGCTGGCCGTGCAGGGGTCGGTGGGCGCGGGCGGCACGGGCGGGGACGCTGTCGGCGGGCGCCGCTAGCCTCGTACGCATGGCCAACAGCAGCTCCCCCGAATCCCCGCTCCCGGTCGGCAAGGTCTCCGCGCTGATCGGCGGCTGGATCGACCGACTCGGCGCGGTGTGGGTGGAGGGGCAGATCACCCAGCTCAGCCGGCGGCCGGGGGCGGGCGTGGTGTTCCTGACCCTGCGCGACCCGCAGGCGGACGTGTCGCTCACGGTGACGTGCTTCCGGTCGGTCTTCGAGCAGGTCGCGGACGTCGTGCAGGAGGGCTCGCGGGTCGTCGTGCACGCCAAGCCGGAGTGGTACGCGGCACGCGGGCAGCTGTCGCTGCGGGCCTCGGAGATCCGGCCGGTCGGGCTCGGCGAGCTGCTGGCCCGGCTGGAGCAGCTGAAGCGGCGGCTCGCCGGGGAGGGCCTGTTCGCGGCCGAGCGGAAGAAGCCGCTGCCGTTCCTGCCGCAGTGCGTCGGGCTGGTCACCGGGCGCGGCTCGGCGGCCGAGCGGGACGTCCTGGAGAACGCGCGGCGGCGCTGGCCGGCCGTCCGCTTCGAGGTGCGGAACGTGCCGGTGCAGGGCGTCAGCGCGGTGGAGCGGGTGGGCGCGGCCGTCCGGGAGCTGGACGAGCACCCCGAGGTGGACGTGATCATCGTGGCCCGGGGCGGCGGCAGCGTCGAGGACCTGCTGCCGTTCTCGGACGAGGGGCTGGTGCGCCTGGTCGCGGCGGCCCGGACGCCGGTGGTCAGCGCGATCGGGCACGAGCCGGACCAGCCGCTGCTGGACTTCGTCGCCGACCTGCGCGCGTCCACCCCGACGGACGCCGCCAAACGGGTGGTGCCGGACGTCGGCGAGGAGCTCGCCAAGGTGCTGCACCTGCGGGACCGGGCCCGGCGGTACGTCCACGGGCGGGTCGAGCGCGAGCAGCACGGGCTGGACGGCGTGCGCAGCCGCCCGGTGCTGGCCGCTCCGCACCGGATGCTGGACGGGCGGGGCCAGGAGGTGGACGGACTGCTGGAGCGGGCCCGGCGCACCCTGCGGCACCGGCTGGACCACGCGCAGAGCGACCTCGGGCACACGCTGGCCCGGGTGGTGGCGCTGTCCCCCGCGGCCACCCTGGAGCGCGGCTACGCGGTGCTCCAGCGGGCGGACGGCGCGGTGGTGACGGATCCGGCCCAGGTCGCCTCCGGGGAGGCGCTGCACGCCCGGGTGGCGGGCGGCGGGTTCGGCGTCACGGTGGACGCCGGGACGCCGTCCGCGGGTTAGTACGAGCGCTGGCGGGAGAGCGCCGTCGAGTGCTCGCCGAAACCGAGGCTGCGGTAGAGCGCCTCGCCGCCGCTGCTCGCGTGCAGGTCGATGCGGCCGACCCGGTGGTCGTCGAACCACTGCAGCAGCGCCTCGGTGCAGGCCCGGGCATAGCCGCGCAGCCGGTGGCCGGGGTCGGTGCAGATGTTGAAGACGAAGCCGAACCGGCCCTCCGGGTTGCCTGGCGCGGGAAGCCGCTCCTCCAGCGTCCCGACGGCGCAGGCGGCGAGCCGGCCGGGCCGCGCGGGGTCGTCGACGACGAAGGACGGCATGGTGAGCGCGCCGGCCGGCACGGCGAGGCGCTCGCGCAGCATCCGTTCGGCGGTGGCCTGCCAGGGACCGGGGCCGGCCTGGGCGGCCATGCTCGGCATCGCTTCGAACATCAGGTTGCGCAGCCGGACGAGCTCGGGCGCGTCGGCCGGGACGGCGGGGCGAACCTCGATCATGCGGCGGAGGGTAGTGCCGGAGGGCGGCCGTGCGCACCCGGATTCCACCCGGCGCGGCCGTGGTGCCGGCGCTGTCGGCGTCAGCCCCTAGTCTGGCTCGCATGGCAGAGCAGCAGGATCAGGACCGCCCCGGCGAGGTGCCGCAGGGCGCGGACGACGCCCTCGGCTACGAGCACGCGCGGGACGCGCTGCTGGAGGTCGTCCGGCAGCTGGAGAACGGCGGCACGTCGCTGGAGGAGTCGCTGGCGCTCTGGGAGCGCGGCGAGCAGCTGGCGAAGGTCTGCCAGCGCTGGCTGGACGGCGCCCGCGCCCGGCTGGACGCCGCGCTGGCCGCCGAGGAGGGGGCCGGGGCCGGGCAGTGACCGGGTCCGGGGGGCTCCGGCGTCACTTTCGAAGTGATGTGCGCCACATACCACTTGGGAATAGTTGAAACTTCACCTATGTTGGGAGCAGTGACCGACCGAGGTCGGCCACCCCGACGACCCCCTCCCGCATGAGGTGCACAAGCATGACCACCGACGCCCTGGTACTCGACGCCGCCGCTCAGGATCTGCTGTTCCGCGAGGCGCGCACCGCGAACACCTTCACCGACGAGCCGGTTACCGAGGAGCAGGTCCAGGCCATCTACGACCTGGTCAAGTACGGCCCGACCGCCTTCAACCAGCAGCCGCTGCGCGTCGTCCTGGTCCGCTCGGCCGAGGGCCGCGAGCGTCTGGTCCAGCACCTGGCGGACGGCAACAAGGCCAAGACCGCCGCCGCCCCGCTGGTCGCCATCCTGGCCGTGGACAACGAGTTCCACGAGGAGCTGCCGACCCAGTTCCCGCACTTCCCGCAGGCCAAGGACGTCTTCTTCTCGGAGCGCGCCGCCCGCGAGAACTCCGCCCGCCTGAACGGCGCCCTGCAGGCCGGCTACTTCATCGTCGGCGTCCGCGCCGCCGGCCTGGCCGCCGGCCCGATGACCGGCTTCGACGCCGAGGGCATCAACAAGGAGTTCTTCGGCGACGGCGAGCACTCGGTGCTGGCCGTGGTGAACATCGGCAAGCCGGGCGAGGACGCCTGGTTCCCGCGTTCGCCGCGCCTGGCCTACGACGAGGTCGTCACCACCGTCTGACGCGCCCGCTCATGCGGAGGGGCCCGCACCGGAGATCCGGTGCGGGCCCCTCCGCATGCGCTCTGGACCGCGCGGGTTACTTCAGCGCCTGCGCCAGCTCGGCGAGCTCGTCGTACGAGGCGGTGCCGGTCAGGAGCGTCGTGCCGCCGCCGTCCTGCGAGGTCAGCGCACGGGCCTTGGGGCCCTGCACCCGGTCCCAGGTGCGGCCGGCCACCTCCGCGGTGCCGTCCGGCTTGGCGCCGTCGACCTTGTCCGCCACCAGCGAATCGCGCGGGACGTCGCTCTGCTCGACCGCCGCGTACTGGCCGGACGGCGTGACGAAGCCCAGGTGCCAGGCGTTGCCCTTGCCGTTGCTCTGCGCGGCCGCCTGGTAGCTGACCGACGTGGCGCGCCACTTGTCGGACAGCCCCTCCGGGGCGACCAGCTTGTACGGCGCCGCGCGCTTCGCGGTGGCCGCCTCGACCCGGTACTCGACCTTGTGCTGGGGCACACTGTCCGCGTCGTGCGGCAGGAACAGGTACCCGATCCACACGACGCCGCCGACCGCCAGCATCGACAGGACCATGTCCCGCACGGTCTGCCGGCCCCTCATGCCCTTGCTCTCTCCTGCCACCCCCACATGGTGACTCATCCACACACCGGGCGGGTCACCCGGGGTGCCCGCGTACGGGTGAAGCGGGACGATTCGGTGGTTACCGGGAGGGATCGGGGCCGAGCGTGGCGACCCGCGCCACAGACAGTCATCTGTAAGGCAGATACGATCGCAGGACCCTCACCACGGCGTTCGACCAGGCAGTAGTCGGGCGCTCACTGGCCGTCGCGTACAGAGAGGTAACGACGATGACCACGCAGTACCCGCACCACCTTCCCAGTTCCCTGGAGGTCGCGCCCGAGGCCCCCGACCGGAACCTCGCGCTCGAGCTCGTCCGGGTCACCGAGGCGGCGGCGATGGCCGCCGGCCGGTGGGTCGGCCGCGGCGACAAGAACGGCGCGGACGGCGCAGCCGTCAAGGCGATGCGCACGCTCGTCTCGACCGTCTCGATGAACGGCGTGGTCGTCATCGGCGAGGGCGAGAAGGACGAGGCGCCCATGCTCTACAACGGCGAACGGGTCGGCGACGGCACCGGCGCCGAGTGCGACGTCGCGGTCGACCCGGTCGACGGCACGACGCTCACCGCCAAGGGCATGAACAACGCCGTCGCGGTGCTCGCGGTCGCCGACCGCGGCACGATGTTCGACCCCAGCGCCGTGTTCTACATGGACAAGCTGGTCGCCGGCCCGGAGGCCGCCGACTTCGTCGACATCACCGCCCCGCCGGCCGTCAACATCCGCCGGGTCGCCAAGGCCAAGGGCAGCGCCGTCGAGGACGTCACGGTCGTCGTCCTGGACCGCCCCCGCCACGACGGACTGGTCCGCCAGATCCGCGAGGCGGGCGCCCGGATCAAGTTCATCTCGGACGGCGACGTGGCCGGCGCCATCATGGCCGCCCGCGAGGGCACCGGCGTCGACCTGCTGATGGGCGTCGGCGGCACCCCCGAGGGCATCATCGCCGCCTGCGCGATGAAGTGCATGGGCGGCGTGATCCAGGGCCGCCTGTGGCCCAAGGACGACGCCGAGCGGCAGAAGGCCCTCGACGCCGGGCACGACCTCGACCGGGTGCTCACCACGGACGACCTGGTCAGCGGCGAGAACGTGTTCTTCGTCGCGACCGGCATCACCGACGGCGAGCTGCTGCGCGGCGTGCACTACCGCTCGGAGACCGCCACCACCAGCTCCCTGGTGATGCGCTCCAAGAGCGGCACCATCCGCGAGATCCACTCCACCCACAAGCTGTCCAAGCTGCGGGCCTACAGCGCGATCGACTTCGACCGCGCCAACTGAGGCTCCACGACCAGGAGTTCACAGCTCGACGCACCGCGGCCCCGGCGCAATCCCCCTCCGCCGGGGCCGCGGTGCGTTCCGGTGCGCGCGCCGGGGTCGTCAGCCGGCTATCCGCTGGCGGCCCGCCGACACCCGGGCCGCCTCGCGCAGCTCCGACTCCCGGCGGCGGCGCCGGGCCAGCACCACGCGCCGCTCGGCGGCCGTGAGCCCACCCCAGACGCCGTACGGCTCCGGCTGCGCCAGCGCGTGCTCACGGCACTCCAGCAGCACCGGGCAGCGGGCGCAGACCCGCTTCGCCTGGTCCTCGCGCGACAGCCGGGCCGCCGTCGGCTCCTTGGACGGCGCGAAGAACAGCCCCACCTCGTCCCGGCGGCACGCGGCGCCGGTGTGCCAGGGGTTGTCCTCCCCATGGGGGCCCTGGCCGGCCGGTGAGCCCTGCGACTGCGGGCGGCTGTCGGGGCGGGGCTCCAACAGCTGCGCGGCGGCGACGGGCGAGGTGGTGCGGGACTCGATCGGATGCAGCACGGCCGTACTCCTGACGAGACTCTCGGACACGGGGAAGCTCGCTCCCCTGCCCGGCTGCGAGCCCCCGCTCTCCACCCCCGGGCCGGCCGCTGGCCGCCCCCGGTGCGCAGCCGTATCAAGAAGCGATGTGCGAGAGGGAATACCCCGCCGGGCCGCGATTCATGCACACTGCACGCAATCGACTACCCACTGCACTCGCCGCAACGCCGAGTGCCCGGCCGGGAGTTGCTCCCACGGCCGGGCACCGACGGATCACGCGCCGGTCGGCGGCCGGACGGGCACCGGCCAACCATCGTCACTCGGCGCCGAGTTGCTTGCGCACCCACTCCTTGAGCTTCTTGCCCCGGCGCGGCTTGGCGTCGCAGCCGCCGAACACCGCCGTGCCCCGGATCCGCACCACCGGGGCGTAAGGGTCCGCCGCCGTCTGCTCCTTGACGTCGAAGCCACCGAAGATGCCGACGCCGCCGCCGTGCAGGCTGACATTCTCCGGCACCCGGACCTCGACACCGCCGAACAGCGCCAGGACGTCGATGACGACCTCCGGCGACTCGAAGACGGCGTCGCTCAGGTCGATCTCCACGCCGCCGAAGACCGCGACCGCCTTCAGGTGCGAACCGACCCGCCAGCGGCCCTTGCGGGACGAACCGCCGAAGATCGCCACCATCTGCGGCGCCTCCTGACGGGCCGGCGGCTGCGCCGGGGCGGACGGGCGGGCGGGGGCGTCCAGCGGCGGCTTCTCGAAGGAGAGCGGACGGTGGCTGGGCAGGTCGCGGGTGAGCGGCGCCAGCTCGCCCAGGGTCTTCGCCGCGTACGCGGCCTCGATGCGCTCGGCGTGCTCGTCGACGTCCAGCCGGCCCTCGGCGTAGGCGTCGCGCAGCAGCTCGGCCACCCGCTCGCGGTCGGCGTCCGAGGCTCGCAGGTCGGCCTCGGCCACCGGGGCGTGCGCGGGCTCCGGCGCCGGCCGGGCCTGCGGCTTCGGTTCGGGATGGTTCTCGGGCTTGGTCATCGGCACGGGCGCCGGGACGGGCGGCTGCCCCTGATCGTCCTGCGACGGCGAGTTGTCCACGGGCCAAGACTAGTCGCTCGCACTGCTGCCCGAGTGAGCCCGGTCACGCAGGCTGCCCTGTCCGCGTGCCCGCTCCCACCGGGTCATACCCTGGATGGTGCTTCGCCGACGCAGCCGGATCACTGGAAACCTAAGGACCGCCCCCATGGCTCCCACGCCAGACTTCGAGTACAGCGACCTGCTCCCCCTGGGCGCTGACCCGACCCCGTACCGCAAGCTCACCTCCGAGGGCGTCTCCACCTTCGAGGCCGGCGGCCGCACCTTCCTCCAGGTCGAGCCCGAGGCGCTGCGCCTGCTCACCGCCGAGGCGATGCACGACATTTCGCACTACCTGCGCCCCGCGCACCTCGCCCAGCTGCGCCGCATCCTGGACGACCCGCAGGCCAGCCCCAACGACCGCTTCGTCGCGCTGGACCTGCTGAAGAACGTCAACATCTCGGCCGGCGGCATCCTGCCGATGTGCCAGGACACCGGCACCGCGATCGTCATGGGCAAGCGCGGACAGAACGTGCTCACCTCCGGCGCCGACGAGTCCGCCATCGCGCGCGGCGTGTACGACGCGTACACCAAGCTCAACCTGCGCTACTCCCAGATGGCCCCGGTGACCATGTGGGACGAGAAGAACACCGGCAACAACCTGCCGGCCCAGATCGAGCTGTACGCCACCGACGGCGACGCGTACAAGTTCCTGTTCATGGCCAAGGGCGGCGGCTCCGCCAACAAGTCGTACCTGTACCAGGAGACCAAGGCCATCCTGAACGAGGCGAGCATGCTCTCGTTCCTGGAGCAGAAGATCCGCTCGCTCGGCACCGCCGCGTGCCCGCCGTACCACCTGGCCATCGTGATCGGCGGCACCAGCGCCGAGTTCGCGCTCAAGACCGCCAAGTACGCCTCCGCGCACTACCTCGACACCCTGCCGACCTCCGGCGACGCGAAGACCGGCCACGGCTTCCGCGACCTGGAGCTGGAGCAGAAGGTCACCGAGCTGACCCAGAAGATCGGCATCGGCGCGCAGTTCGGCGGCAAGTACTTCTGCCACGACGTGCGCGTGGTGCGCCTGCCGCGCCACGGTGCCTCGCTGCCGGTCGCCATGGCCGTCTCCTGCTCCGCCGACCGCCAGGCGCTCGGCAAGATCACCGCGGAGGGCGTGTTCCTCGAGCAGTTGGAGACGGACCCGGCCAAGTACCTGCCGGACACCACCGACGAGCACCTCGACGACGACGTGGTGCGCGTCGACCTCAACCAGCCGATGTCCGCGATCCGCAGCGAGCTGTCCAAGTACCCGGTGAAGACCCGCCTCTCGCTCACCGGCACGCTCGTCGTCGCCCGCGACATCGCGCACGCCAAGATCAAGGAGCGCCTGGACGCCGGCGAGGGCATGCCCAAGTACCTGCAGGACCACCCGGTCTACTACGCGGGCCCGGCCAAGACCCCCGAGGGCTACGCCTCCGGCTCCTTCGGCCCCACCACCGCCGGCCGGATGGACTCCTACGTCGACCAGTTCCAGGCGGCCGGCGGCTCGATGGTCATGCTCGCCAAGGGCAACCGCAGCAAGCAGGTCACCGACGCGTGCGCCGCGCACGGCGGCTTCTACCTCGGCTCGATCGGCGGCCCGGCGGCCCGGCTCGCCCAGGACTGCATCAAGAAGGTCGAGGTCCTGGAGTACGCCGAGCTCGGCATGGAGGCCGTCTGGCGCATCGAGGTCGAGGACTTCCCGGCCTTCATCGTCGTCGACGACAAGGGCAACGACTTCTTCCGCGAGACCACCGAGGGCCCGCTGATCACCAACCTGCGGGTCCGCTCGAAGGAGTAGCCCTCCCCTGCTCCCACCCCACCGCCCCGGCCGCTCCCCGCGCCCGGGGCGGTGGCGTCCGGACGTTCGCAACGGCGTGGCGGCCGGCACCGGGAACCCGTACCGCTGCCGGCGGCAGTGTGCCCGGCGCCGTGGGCGGGCGTCAGGCGTCGAAGTCGTACTCCAGGACGTAGGACGCGGCGTCGAGGATCATCTCGTTCAGCTCGACGACCTGGCCCTCGTCGGCGAAGGCGGTGCGGCAGATCAGGATCACCGGGGTGCCGGCGGTGAGCTCCAGGCGCACGCCCTCTTCGGCGCTCGGCATGCGCGAGCGCACCTCCTCGCGGAAGTGGACGGGCTTCGCGCCGATCTCGGCCAGGCGGGCATAGGTGCCGCCCGGGCCGGTGTCCTCGCGGGTGATCGCCGTGCCGGCGACCAGGCCGGCCGGCAGGTAGGACGTGGACAGCAGCACCGGCTTGCCGTCCAGGACGAAGCGGCGGTGGCGCACGCACATCGGCTCGCCCGGGTCGACGCCGAGGACGCGGGCCACGTGCTCGGGCGCGCCGCGCTCGGTGACCGACACCTGGTCGACGACGAGGGTGCGCCGGTCGATGTCCGCGGACCATATCGACCGCCCGGAACCCCACTGGCCCTGCGCGAGCCGCTGGATGCCGCGCCGGCGCAGCGGACGGAAGTCCCGGACGAACACCCCGGCGCCCCGGCGGGCCTCGGCGATGCCCTCGCTCTGCAGCATCCCGAGGGCCTGGCGGGCCGTCATCCGGGCGACTCCGTACTCGTCCATGAGGTCGTTCTCGCCGGGCAGCCGGTCGCCCGCGCGGTACTCGCCGGCGTCGATGGCCGCCCTGAGCGTGTCGGCGATCCGCTGGTACTTGGGCTGCTTGTCGCCACTGCTACCGGTCATCGCCGCTCCCTCTCCCTCTCGGAAATCGTAGGCGCGCCCGCGGCCGCAAGTAAGGAGATACGACCGTTGACATCTCTAGAGATATTAGCTTCTCTAGAGATGCTGGGTAGTCACCGGGCGTCGCCACGGACGCGCGGACGGCGACCACAGAGCAAGGGAGAGTGCGGTGAACCCCCTTCAGCGCAACGCCGCCGCCTACCGGCCGCACGTGGGTGACCGCGTCCTCGACCGGAGGACCGGGCGCACCGGCATCTACATGGACACCATCGGCGGCGAGCACTACCTCCGCCCCGAGCCCGGCGGCCGCGAATGGACCGCCGACCCGACCCACGTCACCCCGGCCCCCGACCCGGCCCCCACCCCGACCGGCGACGGCCCCGACCCCGATCCGGACCCGGTGAAATCCGGCCACCGACGCCCGGCAGGCCGCCGCGAATACCGGCAGAATCATGGCAAACACCAACAATTCGGGCCGCAGCGAGTTCCCACTGAACCCGGTATTCCGGAAACGCCGACGGCGCCGACCGGCACGTTACGGATATCCCCGGTCACTTTGCGTGCCCCGGCGCGCGAATCGGCCCACAGGGTCACCGAGAACGGCAATCGGGCGCAATAAGGGCCAATGCGCGCCGCCGCCCCCGCCGGCACGTGCCGCAGACAAATGCAAAGGCCCGGTGCCGCGCGAACTCGTGCGGCACCGGGCCCGGAAACGCCGATCGGTCACGGACGGCTGTTGATGGCCCCGAGCGGCTCGTACGGCTTGCCGTCCGCGGTCTCGGCGCCCGCGGGCTCGACGGCGTCGCCGCCCATGAGCTCCTGAGGGTCGGCGTGCTTCTCGTCCGCCGGAACTATGTACCCGGCCACGTTGGCGGCCGCGTCGGCGACCGCCGCGTCCGCGGGCTTGGCGGCCGCGGACGGGTCCACCGCCGCGGCGGTCGACGGAGCGGGAGAGGAGGTGGGGTGAGTCTCAGCCATGGGCTGGTGCCTTTCAGGTCTTCGGGATCCACTCGCGCCCGACCGGCTTGACCCAGGCGCCCGGACAGTATCGTAGGAGCCGTTAAATGTCCTATAAACACTGCGCCGCTGGTACCGCGCTCCAGCGTTTACAGCCGTCCGCCTAAGCTGATGCGACCGCGACGGGACCATCCGGCACCCGGGCGATGGCACCCGCCACAGGTCATCGGGAGAATTTCATGGAGCCTCAGGAATCGCCGCACCGCGACGCGCTGCGCTTCCAGGTGCTCGGCCCGATGCAGGCGTGGCGCGACCGGCACCCGCTGGCGCTCGGCTCCCCGCAGCAACAGGCCGTCCTGACCTCGCTGCTGCTCCAGCGCGGCCGCCCGGTCGCCACCCAGGACCTCGTCGACGGGATCTGGGGCGAGCGCCCGCCACCGCAGGCCATCGCCGCGCTGCGCACCTACGTCTCCCGCCTGCGCACCGTCATCGAGCCGCACCGGGAGGTGCGCGCGCCGGCCGAGATCCTCGTCTCCGTCAGCGACGGCTACGCACTGCGCGTCCCGCCGGAGGCCATCGACCTCGCGGTCTTCGAGGCCACCGCCTCGGAGGCCACCTCGGCCCGCGCGAACGGGGACCCGTTCGAGGCGCACCGGCTGCTGCGCTCGGCCCTCGCGCTGTGGAGCGGACGGCCGCTGGCCGGCGTGCCCGGACCGTACGCGGAGGCCCAGCGGCTGCGGCTCGCCGAGCGCCACGTCTCGGTGTGGGAGGAGTGCTGCACGGCCGCGCTGGAGATCGGCCTGCACACCGAGGTCGTCTCGGAGCTGAGCTCGCTGACGGCCGAACACCCGCTGCGCGAGCGCCTGCGCGAACTGCTGATGCTCGCGCTCTACCGCTGCGGGCGGCAGGCCGAGGCGCTCGGCGTCTACACCGACACGCGCAAGCTCCTGATCGAGGAGCTGGGCGTCGAGCCCGGGGCCGGGCTCTCCTCCATGCACGCCCGGATCCTCGCCGGCGACCCCGCGCTGACCCCGCCCGCGCTCGCCGGACCGGTGGGCACCGGATCCCGCGACGGCGCCTCCGCCCACATCCCGGCACCGGCCCAATTGCCGGCGGACGTATCGGACTTCAGCGGCCGCTCGGATCTCGTCGGCGAGCTCAGAGCGGTGCTGCAGAGCGCCACCGGCCAGGCCGTCGTGGTCACGTCGCTCGCGGGCATCGGCGGCGTGGGCAAGACCACGCTCGCCGTCCACGTGGCGCACAGCGTGCGGGCCGAGTTCCCGGACGGCCAGCTGTACGTCGACCTGCGCGGCGCGGGCGCCTCGCCGGCCGATCCCGCGGTCGTGCTGGGCGACTTCCTGCACGCCCTCGGCGTCGCCGAGGTACCCGACTCCCTGGAGCAGCGCTCGGCGCTGTACCGCTCCCTGCTCGCCACCCGGCGGATGCTGATCCTGCTCGACAACGCGCAGGACGCCGAACAGCTGCGGCCGCTGATCCCCGGGGTCTCCGGCTCCGCCGTGCTGGCGACCAGCCGCTCCCGGCTGGCCGGGATCCCCGGCGCCCACCTGGTGGACGTCGAGGAGCTCACTCCCGAGGAGGCGCTGGCGCTGTTCTCGGCGATCGTCGGGGAGCAGCGGGTCGCCAAGGAGCCCGAGGCCTCGCTGGCCGTCGTCACCGCGTGCGGCTTCCTCCCGCTGGCCGTGCGGATCGCCGCGGCCCGGCTGGCGAGCCGGCCCCGGTGGAGCGTGTCGGACCTCGCCCGTCGCTTAGCGGACCAGCGTCGGCGGCTCGACGAGCTCCAGCTCGGCAACCTGGCCGTGGAGACCACCATCGGGCTCGGGTACAACCAGCTGCGGCCGGACGAGGCCCGGGCCTTTCGCCTGCTCTCGCTCGTGGACTCGCCCGACCTCCCGCTCGACGCGGTGGCCGCCCTGCTGGGCCAGGACGAGCACCGGGCCGAGGACCTGGCGGAGGCGCTGGTCGAGGCCAACATGCTGGAGTGCTTCACGCCGGGCCGCTACCGCTACCACGACCTGCTGCGGCTCTACGCCCAGCGGCAGAACGAGAAGATCGCGGACACCGCGGACCAGCAGCGGGCGGTCCAGCGGCTGCTGGCGCACCTGCTGCCGACCATGCACAACGCGGCCCGGGTGATCGAGCCCGAGGACCAGCTGCCCGAGCCGCTGGACGAACTGACCGCGCCCGGGCTGGACCTGCGGGCCGCCGGCGGCGCCCAGCAGTGGCTGCGCGCCGAGGTCGGCATGCTGCTGAGCACGGTGGAGGCCGCCCTCGGCGGCCCGCCCGCGCTGCTGCGGCCCGCCCTGGACCTGCTGATCGCGCTCAACAGCATCGTCGAGGACCCGACCCACGCGGCCCGGGCCCGCCGCCTGCTGGAGATCGCCGACTCCAACGCCCAGGCGCACGGGGACACCCAGGCCCTGTCCCGGGTCCACTTCGCGCTGGGCACCCTGGAGTACTACGGCAACAACTTCCAGAACGCCGAGCGTTCGTTGCGCCGGAGCCTGTCCTTCCAGGGGCCCGACGACGTCACCGTGCTGCGCTCGATGGTGGTCAACACCCTCGGCATCATCCTGAGCCTCGCCAACCGCAGCGTCGAGGCACTGCCGTTCTTCGCGCAGGCGCTGTCCATCAGCCGTGTCGTCGGGGCGCCGATCGGCGCGGCGCGACTGCTCGGGAACATCGCGCGGGCCCAGCTCGACGTCGGGCGGACGGCGCAGGCCGTCGAGTCCGCCCAGGAGGCGGTGGCGGCGGCGCGCCGGTCCGCCAACGGCGCCTGCCTCGCGGACACGCTGTACCAGCTCGGCGTCGTCCTGTCGTCCACGGGCGCCCCGGCGGAGGCCGTCTCGCACCTCCGCGAGGCGCACAAGCTCTACCAGGAGCAGCAGAACCGCCT
The DNA here is from genome assembly GCF_036322405.1 of Streptomyces sp. SP17BM10. Taxonomy (NCBI): domain Bacteria; kingdom Bacillati; phylum Actinomycetota; class Actinomycetes; order Kitasatosporales; family Streptomycetaceae; genus Streptomyces; species Streptomyces sp. SP17BM10. The sequence continues at coordinate 39,503 of NZ_JAQYXB010000556.1, forward strand.
GCGCGAGGGCTACACGCTGGCCCGGCTCTCGGAGAGCCTGCTGGCGAGCGAGCGGGCCGGCGAGGCGGCCGAGGCGGCGGGCGAGTCGCTGGCGATCGCCCAGGAGATCGACGGCGCCTACTGCCAGGGCCTGGCCAACGCCGCGCTCGGCGAGGCGCTGCTCGCGCTCGCGCAGCCGGCCCGCGGGCTGGCGTGTCTGCGGGAGGCGCACGCGATCTTCACGCGGCTCGGTGTGCCGGAGGCCTCCCCCGTGGCGGACCTCATCTCCCAGCAGCACACCGAGCCTGCCTCTTCCTCTCCCCAGGCGCCGTGAGGCCTCCACCCCCCAGCGGAGGGCCTCCCCCGATTCGCGTTGCGTTCGGCGCTCCCGCAGCCCCCCGGCTGCGGGAGCGCCCTCAACGCTTCCCCGGCGCTGGTCATACTGTGCACCGCGCCGATTGACGTTCGATAAACGTCCGATTGTCAGCCTGCGGACCGGTGAAAACCGCAGGTCAGCACCCACGCCCCCAGCGCGCCACGCGGCGTGCGGGACCGGCGCGCACCACCCCGGCCCGCACCGTCGTGCTTCCGCAACACCGTCCACAACGGCCCAAGAACGACGAGTTGGCCGGAAAGGGACCCCACGGCGGTGTGATCACGCATATTCTCAGATGCCAGTGCACACACAAGTGTCTGCCGGCGACGTGCCAGAAGTTCGGAATGCCCAGATTTCAGCGTGCGGAGTGCAGTCCGTCAGTGTGATGCGGGGAGCGTGACGCACCGCCACCGGCAGCGGCCGGCCAGGCTGGCGGAGGCCAGGGTGGAAGGGTGCCTCTCTATCGTGACGACCGGACAGATATCGGACCCGTTCCCCATCGGCGAGGACGCGGGTGACGACGAGCCCGACGCCCGGCGGCGCCGGGCCGTGCGGGCGTTGCAGGCGGTCGCCTTCGACACGATCGGCGCCGGGTACGGCGAGGCGTTCCCGGCCAAGGACGGACAGCTCGCCTGCGGGCGGCGGCTGCTGGCGCAACTGGAGCCGGGCGCCCGGGTGCTCGACGTCGGCTGCGGCACCGGGGAGCCGACGGTCCGCCAGCTGACGGCGGGCGGGCTGCGGGTCACCGGGACAGACCTCTCGGACGTGATGCTCGCGCTGGCCGCTGAGGCGCACCATCCGGGGGAGCACCCGCCCGTCTTCCACCGGATCGACCTCTACGACCTGGGCACCGAGCGCGCCGGGCGGGTCTGGAACGTGCCCGGCCTCGGGCCGCAGGGCGCCGGTGGGTTCGCCGCCGTCACCGCGTTCTTCTCACTGATCCTTCTGCCGCAGGACGAGATCCCGACCGTTCTCGGCCGTCTGCACACGTTGCTGCGGCCCGGCGGGCTGCTGGCGCTCGGGATGGTCGAGGCCGACCTGGATCACGTTCCGCTTCCGTTCCTCGGCAGAGAGCTGCGGATCAGCGGGTATCTGCGGGAGGATCTGGAACGGGTTCTGGTCGTGTCCGGATTCGCCGTGGAGGAGTGTTCGGGGCACCCGTACGCGCCGGCCAGTACCTCGCTGCCGCCGGAGGAGCAACTGTTCCTCTGCTGTCGACGCGTCGGCTGACCGGCGGCTCCCGAGCACGCCGACAGCCGCGGCAGCGGAAGCGACCAGCAAGCAGAACACCGCGAGAACAGCCCAGAGCCCACCCCGAGCCCAGGACAGGCAGCCGTGCGCGACCAGCTCAACACCGAGGCCGGACAGCCGCCTGCCCTCCCCCAGCCGCGCAGCGCACCCGCGGTGGCCGGCCGTGACGACGTGGCCGGGCGCCTCGGCTGGCTCGACTCGGCGACCCGTCGGATCAACAGCGCCCTCGACCTCGCCGCGACGCTGCGCAACATCGGCCGGGTGCTGGTCCCGGCCCTCGCGGACGCCGCCGTCGTCCACCTGCGCGACCCGCTGCCCAACGTCGAGCGCGAACCCGGCTTCCCCGACGAGCTGCGGATCCACTACAGCACCGGCACCCGGATCGGGCGCCGCGGCCGCCCGAGCGGCGCGGAGGACCGTCGGCGCTCCCGCTGGGGCACCCGCTCGAACGCCGACGGCGGCCCCGCCACCCCGGTGACCCGCGGCGGCGCCCTCGCCCACGCCCTGCTCAGCCGCCGCCCCGCCGAGGCCGCCGTGATCGGCACGCCCGCCGCCGAGCGCACCGAGTCGCTGCTGCGCGAGCTGTACGGCGCCCGAGGGCTGGCCCGGCTCGGCGAGGGCACGTCCGTCCTCGCGCTGCCGCTGCGCGGGCGCAAGGCCGTGCTCGGTCTGCTGGTGCTGATCCGCCGGCCCCCCGAACGCACCGGCCGCCCGGCGTTCGACGCCGCCGACACCGCGACCGCGGCCCACCTCGCCACCCAGGCCGGACTGGCCGTCGACACCGCCCTGCGGTACGCCCGCGAGTGGGAGATAGCCAACGAACTCCAGCGCAGCATGCTGCCGTTGCGCCTCCCGCAGCCGCACGGCGTGCGCCTCGCCCAGCGCTACCTGCCCGGCGAGCGCGGCGCCCAGGTCGGCGGCGACTGGTACGACGCCGTGCCGCTGCCCGGCAACCGGGTCGCCCTGATCGTCGGCGACGTGATGGGCCACTCGCTCACCTCGGCCGCCATCATGGGCCAGCTCCGCACCAGCGCGCAGACCCTGGCCGCGCTCGACCTGCCGCCCCACGAGGTGCTCTACCACCTCGACGAACAGGCCCAGCGGCTCGGCCGCGAACAGCACCTGGCCACCTGCGTCTACGCGGTCTACGACCCGATCGCCAACCGTGTGGTGATCGCCAACGCCGGACACGTCCCGCCGGTGCTCGTGCGCCCCGACGGGACGGCCGAACTGGTCGAGCTCGACTCCGGGGCGCCGATCGGCGTCGGCGGGGTCGACTTCAACTCCGTCGAGCTGCCCGCCCCGCCCGGCTCGGCCCTGCTGCTGTTCACCGACGGCCTGGTCGAGACCCGCAGCCGCCCGCTCAGCGACGGCCTCGAACTGCTCCGTGCGAAGATCGCCGGCTCCACCTGGCACGCTCCCGAGCAGCTGTGCCAGGAGGCGCTGCGGATCCTGCCGCCGGGCGACCGCGGCGACGACATCGCCCTGCTCGGCGCGTGCTTCGACGGCATCCCGGCCGGGGACGTCGCGCACTGGTACCTCCAGCCGCGCAACGAGACGCCGGGCCGGGCCCGCCGGCTGGCCGCGCACACGCTGCGCCGCTGGGGCCTCGGTGAGCTCAGCGAGGCGACCGAACTGATGGTCAGCGAGCTCGTCACCAACGCCGTCCAGCACGCGACCCGGCCGGTCACCCTGAGCCTGGTGCGCACCACCCGGCTGCGCTGCGAGGTCGGCGACGACAGTCCTCTGCTGCCCCGCCCCCGCCGGACCGGCCCCGAGGACGAACGGGGGCGCGGGCTGCAGATAGTGGCCCGCTGCGCCGACCGTTGGGGCGCGACCCGGCTGGGCACCGGCAAGGTGGTCTGGTTCGAGCAGCGACTGCCGCAGTAGCGCGCCTGCCGGAACACCCGTGCAGTAGTCACCCGTGCAGCGACGCCCGTGCAGCAACGCCCCTGACGACGGCGGTGCCCGGCGGGATCTCCTCCCGCCGGGCACCGCTCGTGGGGCCGGTCAGACGCCGGCCGGCTGCTTCGCCGCCCCCGGCTCCCGCTCCTGTTCCCGCTCCAGACGCGCGATCAGCTGCTCGCCCTCCATGTCCACCCTGGGCACGAGCTTCTCCAGCTTCTTCGGGAACCACCACGCGGCCTTGCCGAACAACGCCATCGCGGCCGGCACCAGCGCCATCCGCACCACGAAGGCGTCCACCAGCACGCCCACCGCGAGGGCGAAGCCGATCGGCTGGACGATCGGGTCGTGGCCGAAGACGAACGAGCCGAACACCGCCACCATGATCAGCGCGGCCGCCGTCACCACCCGGGCACCGCCCCGCACCCCGGCCACCACGGCCTCGCGCGGCGCCATGCCGTGCACGTGCTGCTCCTTCATCCCGGAGACCAGGAACAGCTCGTAGTCCATCGCCAGCCCGAACAGCACCCCGATCAGCAGGATCGGCACGAAGCTCACCACCGGGCCGACCTTCGGCACGTCGATCAGGCCGTCCAGCCAGCCCCACTGGTAGACCGCGACCACCGCGCCGAGCGAGGCCGTGATGCTGAGCAGGAACCCGGCCACCGCCTTGAGCGGGACGAGCACCGAGCGGAACGCCAGCGCCAGCAGCACCGTCGCGATGCCGACGATGACCGCGAGGAAGGGCGGCAGCGCCTGGCCGAGCTTGGTGGAGACGTCGATGTTGGCGGCCGTGGTGCCGGTGACGGCGATGCCGGCCCCCGTCGAGGCCTTCAACTCCGCGCGCTGGTCGCGGATCTCGTTGACGAGCGACTTGGTGGCCTCGTCGTCGGGCCCGGTCCGCGGGATGACGGTCAGCAGGGCCGTCCCGCCGGCCTGGTCGACGGCCGGCGGCAGCAGCGTCCGCACGCCCTTCAGCGTCTGCAGCTCCGCCGCCACGCCCTGCACCGCCCGCTCGGGCTGCGGCGTGCCCTTCGCGTCCACCACGACGACGAGCGGCGCGTTGAACCCGGGCCCGAAGCCCTCGCTCACCAGGTCGTACGCCTTGCGCGCGTCCGTCCCCGCGGCCTGCGAACCACCGCCCGGCAGCCCCAGGTCGAGGCTCGCGGCGGGCACCGCGAGGGCCCCGAGCCCGGCCAGGCCGACGAGCAGGACGGGCAGCGGACGGCGCACGACGAAGCCGGCCCAGCGCTCGCCCATCGTGGTCGTGCCGCCGGTGCGCATGGCCCGCCGCCAGACCGGCAGCCGGTCGATCCGCCGGCCGACGAAGCCGAGCAGCGCGGGCAGCAGCGTGATCGCCACCAGCACGGCCACGACGACGGCGCCGGAGGCGGCGAGGCCCATCACGGTGAGGAACGGGACGCCCGCGACGGCGAGCCCGGCGAGCGCGACGACGACGGTCAGGCCCGCGAACACGACGGCGCTGCCGGCGGTCGCGGTGGCGCGGGCGGCGGCCTCCTCGGGCGCCAGGCCCTCGTCGAGGTGGCGGCGGTGGCGGGAGAGGATGAACAGCGCGTAGTCGATCCCGACCGCGAGGCCGACCATGAGCGCCAGCACCGGCGCGGTGGTGATGATCTCGAACGAGCCGGTGAGCGCGAGCAGTCCGGCCATCGCCGCCCCGACCCCGACCAGTGCGGTGAGCAGCGGCAGCCCGGCGGCGACCAGCGAGCCGAGGGTGATCACCAACACCACGCCGGCCACCGCGAGGCCGATCGCCTCGCCGCCGTCGACCTGGGCCATCCGGTTGTACGCGTCGCCGCCGAAGGCGACGTCCAGCCCGGCCGCGCGGGCCGGTTCGGCGGCGGCCCGCACCGCGTCGCGCTGCCGGTCGGTGATGTCGCCGAGCTTGCGGTCGAAGGAGACCAGCGCGATCGCGACCCTGCCGTCCGGCGAGACCGCGCCGGTGGCGTACGGGTCGGGCGCGGCGGCCACGCCGGGGACGGCGGCGATCCGGTGGACGGCCTCACTGACCGCGCGGCCCGCGTCCGGCGCCTTGATGCCGTCGGCCGCCGGGGCGGCGAAGACGATCTGCGCGGAGCCGTGGCCCTGCTGCGGGAAGGATCCCTTGATCCGGTCGAGGGTCGCCTGCGCCTCGGTGCCGGGCACCTTGAACTCGTTGCTGGTCTTGCCCGCGAACGCCCCGGCGGCACCGCCGACGGCGATCAGCACGGCGATCCAGACGGCCAGGACGGCCCGCCTGCGCCTGAAGCAGGCGCGGCCCAATCGGTAGAGGTAGGTGGCCATGGCTGACCCTTCGGTCCGTCGTCGGGCAGGCGGGTGCCTGACCAGGTCTCGGACCCACCGTACGCTCGACTTTGTCGGATGACAAAGTCGAGCGACGCGAGCGGGCGACAGATTCGTTCGACGCAGTTGTCCGACCATGGCGATACCCTGGCTGGATGGCACACGTCCCCGCCGCAGAACGGCGGCCCCAGCTGGTGCAGGCAGCCCTCGAGCTGATGAGCCGCGAGGGCATCGCGGCCGGCAGCACCCGGGCGATCGCGGCCGAGCTCGGCGTGGCCCAGGCGACGGTGCACTACACCTTCGGCACCAAGAAGGACCTCTACCGAGCCGTCGTCGAGCAGCTGACTGCCGACTTCATCGGTCAGGTCCGGGCGGCGTCCCCCGGTGACGGCCCGTTCGGCGAGCAGGTCCGCACGCTCGTGCACGCGCTCTGGGACGCCGCCACCGGCGAGGAGGGGCGCTGCGTGCTGCTCAGCGAGTTCGGCTCGCTGGCGATGCGCGACGCCGACCTGCAGGAGATCATGCTCGCGCTCCAGCGCGAGGTCGAGGGAACGGCGACCGAGATGCTCACCGCCCTGGCGGCGGCGCACGGGCTGACCCTGCCGATGCCGGCGCGCGAGATCGCCGTCCACTTCCTCAGCGGCTTCGACGGCCTGACGGCGCGCTACCTCGCACTGGGCGCCGACCCCGCCGCCGAGCCGGAGGCGGACACCGTGCGGGCGCTCGACCTGCTGGTCGCGACGACCGTCGGGCTCTGCCTGGGGGCGCCGGCGGAGATCCCCCGCTGACTCACGCCCCTCTGGGTCACGCCCCGCCCGTCACGCCTGACCGGGTCACGCCCTACTCGACGATCCGGACCGGGAGTTCGACGAGGACCTCGCGCAGCGACGCGGCGAAGCGGTCGTACTCGGCGCTGCGGGCCGAGCCCGGGCGGGTGGCCAGGCCGATGCGGCGGCCGGGCGCGGGGGCGGCGAAGCGGACGGCGGCGAGCCGGTCGGCGCGGCCGGCCTCGACGTCCAGGGCGGTCGCGGGCAGCAGCGTCACCCCGAGTCCACCGGCGACGAGTTGGACCAGCGTGGACAGGCCGGCCGCCCGGGTGGTCGACCCGGCCGGGTCGGCGCCGACCTCGCGGCAGATGTCGAGGGCCTGGTCGCGCAGGCAGTGGCCCTCCTCCAGCAGCAGCACGTCCAGGTCGAGCAGCACGTCGCGCGGGACGTCGATCCGCCCGGCGAGCGGGTGCCCGGGCGGGGTCAGCAGCACGAAGTCCTCGTCGAACAGCGGGATGTCCCGGGTCGGCGAGGTGCCGCCCGCCGGCAGCGCGAGCAGCAGGACGTCCAGCCGCCCGGCGGCCAGCCCCTCCAGCAGGGAGGGCGTGCGTTCCTCGTGGACGTGCAGCTCCAGCTCGGGGAAGCGGTCGCGGACCAGCCGCAGGACGGCGGGCAGCAGGTAGGGTGCCACGGTCGGGATGACCCCGAGGTGCAGCGGCCCGGTGAACGGGCGGCGCGCGGCCTCGACCTCCTCCGTCAGCGCCTGGAGCGAGGCGAGCACCCGGCGGGCGTGCGCGTGCACCCGCTCCCCCAGTGGCGTCACGATCACCTTTCGGGTCGTACGCTCGATGAGCTGGGCACCCAGCGACTCCTCCAGTGCCGCGACCGCCCCGGAGAGCGCCGGCTGGCTGGTGCCGGTGGCGGCGGCCGCCTCGCGGAAGTGCCGGTGCTCGGCGACCGCGACGAACGCCCTGAGCTGGGCGACCGTGGGAGTCCGGGGGCTGCGGGCGGGGCCGGGGGTGCCGGCGGACGGGATATTGATAACTCTCTCCGATCAGACACATCGATTGTAGCTATTTCCCTGATCAGTCCACGATGTGGAATCGTGGACCCCTGTCCGCAATCCGGACAACTCCCCGCAGTCTCACTTCAGGAGAAGCGAACGTGCTCACGATCGGTGACAAGTTCCCCGAGTTCGACCTCAAGGCCTGTGTCGACCTCGACGCCGCGAACGCCTTCGCCGACATCAACCACAAGTCCTACGAGGGCAAGTGGAAGATCGTCTTCTTCTGGCCGATGGACTTCACCTTCGTCTGCCCGACCGAGATCGCCGCGTTCGGCAAGCTGAACGACGAGTTCGCCGACCGCGACGCCCAGATCCTGGGTGTCTCGGGCGACTCCGAGTTCGTGCACCACGCCTGGCGCAAGGACCACAAGGACCTGCGCGACCTGCCCTTCCCGATGCTGGCCGACGTCAAGCACGAGCTGATGCAGGCCTGCGGCGTCGAGGGCGCCGACGGCACCGCCCAGCGCGCGGTGTTCATCGTCGACCCGAACAACGAGATCCAGTTCGTCATGGTGACCGCCGGTTCCGTCGGCCGTAACCCGAAGGAGGTCCTGCGCGTGCTGGACGCCCTGCAGACCGACGAGCTGTGCCCCTGCAACTGGAACAAGGGCGAGGACACCCTCGACGCCCAGGCCCTGCTGGCGGGCTGACCCATGGCCCTCGACGACCTGAAGTCCGCCCTCCCGGACTACGCCAAGGACCTCAAGCTCAACCTGGGCTCGGTCATCGGCAACTCCGACCTCCCCGCCCAGCAGCTCTGGGGCACCGTCCTCTCCTGCGCGATGGCCACCCGCAGCCCCGCCGTGCTGCGCGAGCTGGAGCCCGAGGCCAAGGCCAACCTCTCCCCGGAGGCGTACAACGCCGCCAAGGGCGCCGCGGCCGTCATGGGGATGAACAACGTCTACTACCGGACGCTGCACCTGCTCTCCGACAAGGAGTACAGCAGCATGCGGGCCGGTCTGCGGATGAACATCATCGGCACTCCGGGCGTCGAGAAGGTCGACTTCGAGCTCTGGTGCTTCGCCGTCTCGGCCATCAACGGCTGCGGCCAGTGCCTCGACTCGCACGAGGCCGTGCTGCGCAAGGCCGGTGTCGAGCGCGAGGTCATCCAGGCCTCGATGAAGATCGCCGCCGTGCTGCAGGCCGTGGCCGGCGTCCTCGACTCCGAGGCCGCCCTCGCCGCCGTCGACGCCTGACGGACGCACGCACGCGAAGGGCTCTGCCGGACGGTTCGTCCGGCAGGGCCTTTCCGTCGTCTCAGTCGGCGACCGGAGCCGGGGCGGGAGCGGACCCGGGCGCGGCGACCGGCGTCGCCGCCGTGCGCTCGGCGGCCTCGCGGGCGTTCTCCAGCGCGGTGAAGACGGCCTGCCCGGCCTCGTTGCGCTTGCGCAGGTGGGTCACGACGGTGTTGGTGACGGCGATCAGCGGGACCGCCACGACCGCGCCGCCGATGCCGCCGATGATGCCGCCCGCCGCGACGCCGAGCACGACGCCCAGCGGGTGGACCCGCACCGCGCGCCCGAGGATCAGCGGCTGGAGCACGTGGCTCTCGATCTGCATCACCGCGACGAGCACGACCAGCACCATCAACGCCGTCCACGGGCCCTGCGTGACCAGGGCGATCAGGACCGCCGCGGTGCCCGTGACGAGCGCGCCGACCAGCGGCACGAAGGCGCCCAGGAAGATGATCACGGCCAGCGGCATCGCCATCGGCACGCCCAGCAGGTCGATCCCGATGCCGATGCAGACCGCGTCGATGAACGCCACGCACACGGTGCCGCGCACGTACGCGGTGAGCGTCGTCCAGGCCTTCGGCCCGGCGCCCGCCATCGCGAAGCGGGAGTGCCGGGGCAGTCCGCGCAGGGCCCAGTTCCAGATCTTCTGGCCGTCGTAGATGAAGAAGAACGTGGTGAAGAAGGTCATCAGCACCGCGGTCAGCACCTCGACGGCGATCTGCGCGGTGGTGAGCGAGGCCGAGGTGATCTGGTCCGTGTTGGTGGTGATCGCCTTGGTGATCTGGTTGGCGAAGTCGGTGATCTGCTGCTGGGTCAGGTGCAGCGGGCCCTCGATCAGCCAGTCCCGCAGCTGGATGACACCCTTCTGGACCTGGCTGGTGACGTCCGACAGGTTCGTGCTGACCTGCCAGACCACGAACCAGCCGACCAGCCCTATCCCGGCCAGCCCGCCCAGGAACACCCCGACGGCCGCGAGCGAGCGCGGCACGCCGTGGCGGCGCAGCCAGGAGACCGAGGGCTCCAGCAGCGCCGAGATCAGCAGCGAGGCCAGCACCGAGAAGGCGACCAGCCGCAGCATGTCGACGACGTAGAAGACGACGTAGAGCGCGGCGCCGAGCAGCAGCAGCCGCCACGTGGACTCCGCGGCCACCCGCAGGCCCCACGGAACGGCCTCCACCGGCGTCGCGGGCCGACCGGGGTGGTACTCCCGAGGGTGTGCGAACTGGGCGCCCGGCGCGACCGGCGCGGGCCCGGCCGGTTCCACCGGGGCGGGCGGCGCCTGCGCGACGGGAGTGGAGTCGGTGCGCGGGACGGGCAGCGGCCCGGCCGCGTCGGCCGCGGCCGGTGCGGCTGCGGCCGGCGCGCCGGATACGCCCGGTGCGTCGGCCGGGTCGGTCGCCGGGAGGGCGCCCGGGAGCGCGACGGCGTCGTGCGGATCGGCCGCCATCGCGGCACGCCGGCGCCGTTCGATCACGGCGGCCGCGCTCGCCACCACGGCCATGCCCTTGGCCACGGCCTTGAAGGCCTTCCCGCCCCGCGCCATCCTCGCTACCACCGCTCCCGTGCCGGTCCGCCGTCGCCCGGCGGTACGCCGTGCGTCACGCCACGGCCGTCAGGGATGACGCTACCCGCCCGGAACGGAACGAGTCCGGCCGCCCGGCGGGTTCGGCCCGGCGGGATCCGGTTCGAACGCACCGGCCTGGCGGGCGAAAACCCTCAAAAGGGAACGAAACGTGATGTTTCGGATGCGCGACGATGGGCAAGAGCGGAGCGAGACCCCGTAGCCGGAGCGGCCCCAGCCATCCGCCGGCGGACCGGCCGGTGCGGGAAGCAAACCAGGACCCCTTCCCGCGCCCCGCGTCCGCACCCAGGACCGCCCCGCCCGCGAGCGCGTTGGTCAGCGCGGCCGGGCGGCGCGGCCCGCCCGCCCCGGCGGGGTCGGGAACGACACGGCCCCCGGGCGCTCAGCGGGTGAGCGGCCGGGGGCCGTGACCAATGCGTGGAGTCCGCCGGGGCGGGGTGGCTCCTAGTACCAGCTGTGGGCCTGCCAGAACGACCAGGCGCCGCAGGGGCTGCCGTAGCGGCTGTTCATGTAGCTGAGGCCCCACTGGATCTGGGTCGCCGGGTTGGTGCGCCAGTCGGCACCGGCCGAGGCCATCTTGGAGCCGGGCAGCGCCTGGACCAGGCCGTAGGCACCGGAGCTCTTGTTGGTCGCGGTGTAGTCCCAGCCGCTCTCGCGCTTCACGATCTGGCTGAAGCACTGGAACTGGGTGTCGTTGCCGACGATCTGCCGCGCGATGTCCTGCACCGAGCCCGGACTGACCGAGACCGGCGGCGCGCTGTTGTCCGTGGCGGCCAGGGCCGAGCGGGCCTTGGAGCGGTTGGCGGCCTCGTCGGCCTGCCGCTTCGCCTGGGCGTCCGCGGCTGCCTTGGCGGCGGCGTCGGCCTTGGCCTGCGCGTCCGCCTTCGCCTGGGCGTCGGCGGCGGCCTTCTGGCGCGCGGCCTCCTCGGCGGCCTTCTGCTCCGCGGCGGCCTTGGCGGCAGCCTCGGCGGAGGCCTGCTGGGCGGACGCCTGCTGGCCGATGTTGTCGCTGACGACCTGCGCCTGGGAGCCGGAGGGGACTTCGGCGAGCAGGGTGGCGCCGGCGACGTCGACCGTCTGCGTGGTCTTGCCCTCGCTACCCGAGGCCACACCCACGACGGCACCGACGGCGGTGACGGCGGTGGCGGAGGCCACAGCAACTCCCCGGACCGAGATCCGAGTCACATGGTTTCCTTCCAGCATCGCCCACGCGTGACCGTGCGGACGCAACATGCCCCTTGGCACGGACCTCCGCAGATGCTCTGGTCACGGGAGGTGCTGGCCCGACGTCCGGCCGAGGTGAGGCGACCGGGCGTTTGGATCGGGCGGCGTACGGCTCATCGGTTTTCAATTGTGCTTCCGCCAACCGGAGTTGGCGGACCTTCCGGGCCGGATTCCGGTCTCCCGGAAGCCCTGCCGCGCCGTACGCGGGGCCTGACAGAACCCTCACCATGCCGCACCGGGCACGTTCGACGCAATTCCCGCCCGCGTGGCGCATGTCACATTCACCGCACGGGAGTTCCCCGGACAGACAGGTACCCGATGTGATGAAACGGACGGGGCCCGCTCCGTCAGGAACGGGCCCCACGTGCAAAGTTCACCGAATTGTCCGACTATGTCCGGTCAGGTGTGGATCACGGGTGAATGTCCTCCAACATTTCCGTGACCAGAGCCGCGATCGGCGAACGCTCCGAGCGGGTCAGGGTGATGTGCGCGAACAGCGGATGCCCCTTCAGCTTCTCCACCACCGCCACCACACCGTCGTACCGGCCCACCCGGAGGTTGTCCCGCTGCGCCACGTCGTGGGTGAGCACCACCCGCGAGCCCTGGCCGATCCGGGACAGCACCGTCAGCAGGACGTTGCGCTCCAGCGACTGCGCCTCGTCCACGATCACGAAGGCGTCGTGCAGCGAGCGCCCCCGGATGTGGGTGAGCGGCAGGACCTCCAGCATCCCCCGTGCGATGACCTCCTCGATCACGTCCGGAGTGGTGACGGCGGAGAGGGTGTCGAAGACCGCCTGCGCCCAGGGGCTCATCTTCTCCGTCTCGGAGCCCGGCAGGTAGCCGAGTTCCTGCCCGCCGACCGCGTACAGCGGCCGGAAGACCATCACCTTGCGATGCTGCCTCCGCTCCAGCACCGCCTCCAGCCCCGCGCACAGCGCCAGCGCGGACTTGCCCGTGCCGGCCCGGCCGCCCATCGAGACGATGCCGACGTCCGGGTCGAGCAGCAGGTCCAGCGCGACCCGCTGTTCGGCGCTGCGCCCGCGCAGGCCGAACGCCTCCCGCTCGCCGCGCACCAGGCGGACCCGGCCGTCACCGGTCACCCGGCCGAGCGCGCGGCCGCGCTCCGAGGTGAGCACCAGTCCGGTGTGGACGGGCAGCTCGGCGGCCCCCTCGACGTCCACCGCGGCGTCGTGGCCGGCCGCGAACAGCGCGTCCACGTCGTCGGCCGCGACGTGGAGCTCGGCCATGCCCGTCCAGCCGGAGGTGATCGCGAGCTCGGCCCGGTACTCCTCGGCGAGCAGGCCCACCGAGCTGGCCTTGATCCGCAGCGGCAGGTCCTTGGACACGACGGTGACGTCGTAGCCCTCGGCCTGCAGGTTGCGGGCGACCGCGAGGATCCGGGTGTCCGCCTCGCCGCCCCCGGCGCGGTAGCCGGCCGGGAGTATCGACAGGTCGGAGTGGTTGAGCTCGACCCTGATGGTCCCGCCGAGCTCGCCGACCGGGATCGGCTCGTCGAGCCGGCCGTGGCGGATGCGGAAGTCGTCGAGCAGGCGCAGCGCCTGGCGGGCGAAGTAGCCGAGCTCGGGGTGGTGCCGCTTGGCCTCCAGCTCGGTGACGACGACCACCGGGAGGACGACCTCGTGCTCCTCGAAGCGGGTCATGGCGAGAGGGTCCGCCAGGAGCACGCTGGTGTCGAGAACGTACGTGCGCCGGTCTGGTGTCCGGCGGCTCTTGGAACTGACCACTAGGCCTCCAGAGCGGATGACCCTGCGTCACCCGCGGCAAGCCGGCCCCGCTGCCCCGATGGCCCCGGGACCGGACTGACTGGAGTATTCCCAGGCGAGGGGCGGTGCATTCGCGTCCTCGGCGAACTGACGGATCATTGCCGGTGAACGTTTGGCCTCGCGCGGCGACCGGGTAGGCCACCCCTACGGGGGGTCAGTCGCAGGGCGCCGGGGCTACAGCCCCAGGCGCCGGTGCCGCTGCTCGAACGCGCGCAGCGCCCGCAGGAAGTCGACCTTGCGGAAGGCCGGCCAGTACGCCTCGCAGAAGTAGAACTCGCTGTGCGCGCTCTGCCAGAGCAGGAATCCGGACAGCCGCTGCTCGCCCGAGGTCCGGATGATCAGGTCCGGGTCGGGCTGGTTGCGGGTGTAGAGGTGCTCGGCGATGTGCTCCGGGTCCAGGATCCCGGCCAGTTCCTCGATCGAGGTGCCGCGCTCGGCGTGCTCCTGGAGCAGCGAGCGGACGGCGTCGGCGATCTCGTGCCGACCGCCGTAGCCGACGGCGACGTTGACGGTGATGCCCTCGATCCCGGCGGTCTCCTCGGCGGCCCGCTTGAGCACGTCGGCGGTGTGCTGCGGGAGCAGGTCCAGCGCGCCGACCGGGTGCACCTTCCAGCGGCGGGCGGCGGCGAGACCGGTGACGGCGTCCTCGATGATCCCGAGCAGCGGGACGAGTTCGTCGGCGGGCCGGTCGAGGTTGTCGGTGGAGAGCATCCAGAGGGTGACGACCTTGACGTTGGTCTCGTCGCACCAGCCGAGGAACTCGCTGATCTTGTCGGCGCCGCGCTGGTGGCCGTACGCGGTGGAGCCGCCGGCGGCCTTGGCCCAGCGGCGGTTGCCGTCGAGGATCACGCCGATGTGGTTGGGGGTGCGGGCGAGGTGGACCTCGACCCGGCGGCCGTAGAGCCCGTACGCACCGTGCAGCAGGGTGCGCAGCCCCGGCGTGCGTTCCACGACATCGCGCAGACCCATGTTGTCGGCCCCTCCGTACTCATTTCGGCGGGTGCGTCACCACCCCGGCGCAGCCTACTCCGGCGCGCGGGCGACCGGGAAAGCCGCAGGTAGCGGTCTGGTCACGGTCCTGTACGAAGTCTGTCGCGGCGAGCGCGGCGAGCGCGGCGCGGACCGGGGGGCGGGGCCGACGGCGACGGCCACGGAACGGTCTCCGGTTCCTTAAGGAAACCGTAAGCCGACGTTCCGGTGCTTGACGCCCGGCAATGGTCTAGTCCAGCTTTTGATCCGGGACGGAACGAGATCGACGCGACGGTCCCGGTCCCTCCCCTTCCAGCATGCTCGCGGACCTCCCCTCCCCCACACGCGGCCGCCGCGACCCCCACCGCGGCGGCCGCTCCTTCCCCAGGAGCGTCACCCCATGGCCCGTACGCCGAACCAGCCCGCGCACAAGCGCCGGCGCACCCCCCTCCCGGCCGTCGCCGCCGGTGCGACCGCCCTCGCGCTGGCCGGCACCGGCCTCGCGCTCTTCGCCGGCGGCGCGAGCGCGGCCGTCGGACAGCTCGCCGCCAACGGCGGTTTCGAGAACGGGCTGGCCGGCTGGACCTGCACCGCCACCGCCACCGCCGCCACCTCCCCGGTCCACTCCGGCAGCGCCGCGCTCCAGGCCACGCCGGGCGCGGCGGACACCGCCGAGTGCACCCAGACCGTCAGCGTGCTGCCCGACACGAGCTACTCGCTGAGCGCGTGGGTCCAGGGCCCGTACGTCTACCTCGGCGCGCGCGGCACCGGCGCCACCGACCCGAGCGTGTGGTCGAACCAGAGCAGCTGGAACCAGCTGGCCACCACCTTCACCACCGGCCCGAACGCCACCAGCATCACGCTCTACCTGCACGGCTGGTACGGCCAGGCCGCCTACCTCGCCGACGACGTGAGCCTGACGGGCCCGGGCGGCACCCCGGCGCCGAGCCCGACCGCGACGGCCACCGCGACGCCGACGCCGACCCGGAGCCCCACCCCGACGGCCACGCCGACCCCCACGACCACGCCGACCGCCACCGCGACCCCGACCGCCCCGCCGACCACGCCGCCGGCGACCGGTCTGCCCGCGCACGCCGTCACCGGGTACTGGCAGAACTTCGACAACGGCTCGACGCCGCAGCGCCTGGCCGACGTCCAGAGCGCCTACGACATCATCGCGGTCTCCTTCGCCGACGCCGTGCCGACCCGGACCGGCGCGATCGGCTTCACGCTGGACCCGGGCCTGTCGAAGGCCCTCGGTGGCTACACCGACGCGCAGTTCCGCGCCGACATCAAGGCCAAGCAGGCGGCCGGCAAGAAGGTCGTCCTCTCCATCGGCGGCCAGAACGGCGCGATCAACGTCGGCGACGCCACGGCCGGCGCCGCGTTCGCCGACAGTGCCGCCGCGATCCTCAAGGACTACGGCTTCGACGGCATCGACGTCGACCTGGAGAACGGCGTCCAGCCCGGCCCGCTCGGCGACGCGCTGCACGCCCTGCAGGCCAAGGTCGGCCCCGGCTTCGTCCTGACGATGGCGCCCGAGACGATCGGGATGTACAGCACCGCCGGCGCCTACTTCCAGCTGGCGCTCGGCACCAAGGACATCCTGACCGTCGTCAACACCCAGTTCTACAACTCGGGCGGCATGAACGGCTGCGACGGCAAGGTCTACAACCAGGGCACGATCGACTTCATCACCTCGCAGGTCTGCACCCACATCCAGGGCGGCCTGCGGCCCGACCAGGTCGGCATCGGGGTCCCGGCCTCGGGCAAGGCGGCCGGCGGCGGCTACGTCGACCCGTCGGTGGTGAACAACGCGCTCGACTGCCTGGCCACCGGCAAGAACTGCGGCAGCTTCGTCCCGCCGGCCACGTGGCCGACCATCCGCGGCGCGATGACCTGGTCCACCAACTGGGACGCCAACAACGGCAACGCGTTCTCCAACGCGGTCGGCCCGTTCGTCCACAGGATGTCGTAACTCCCCCCGGCGCGCGGCTCCTTGAGGGTGGAGCTCGCGCACCGGCGGCGGGGCCCGCAGTACCGGTCGTGGTGCTGCGGGCCCCGTCCGCACGTCCTTTCCGGCGCTCAGCGCACCAGCACCGCCGTCAGCGTCCCGAGCAGCAGGAAGGGGCCCACCGGAATGTCGAGCCCGCGCACCGGACGGCGGCGCGCCAGGGCGGCGCCGGCCCTCAGCACCGCCCACAGGCCGGCCAGCAGCACGGTGAAGAACAGCCCGCCGAACGCCGCGCCCCAGCCGTACCAGCCGAGCAGACCGCCCAGCGCGAACGCCAGCGGGGAGTCGCCCGGGCCCATCAGGCCCAGCCAGACCGGCAGTTCGAACAGCGCCCCGGCCGCGAGCGCCACCAAGAGGCAGCGCGCCAGCACCCCAGGCCGGCCCTCGGCCACGGCGGCCACCGCCAGCAGCACGGCGAGCCCGGCGGCCAGCGGCAGCGTCAGCCGGTACGGCAGCCGGCGCACCCGGCCGTCGACGAAGGCGAGCACCACGCCGAGCCCGGCCGCCCAGGCCAGCGCCGCCGCCGGCGAACCGTCCGCCGCGAGCACCACGGCGACGGCGACGGCCGCGGCGGCGGCCTCGACCGTCCACGCGCCGGCGCCCAGCCGTTGCCGGCAGCGCGGGCAGCGCCCGGTCGGCGGCAGCAGCCGCGTCGGTGCCGCGCACGACGGGCAGGTCCGGCACCACGCTTCGCCCTCGGACACGGCGAACCTGGCCACCAGGCCCCGCAGCAGCGGAGCCACCAGAAAACCGGCCGGTACCGCCCCGGCGGCCGCTAGCATCACCGGCGCAACCCCCTCTCGTTCGGCGCCCACATGTCAAAAGCGGGACGCCCGGCGGGCGGGGCCCACCGACCCACATCATCCAACGGGGGAACGACCATGACGAAGACCCGGTTCACAACCCGGGCCGCCCGCGCCGCCGTTCCGGTCGCGGCGCTCGCGCTGCTGTTGACCGCCTGCGGCCCGGACAACGCCGACCCGGTGGCGGGCAGCGGCGCCCCGGCCGCGCCGCCCGCGACCGCGACCCCGGCGCCCACCGCCACCACCGCCCCCTCCGCGGCCACCGGCGCCCCCGCGCCCGCCGGGTCGGGCGCGGCGGTCGCGCCCGGGGACGGCCCGCAGCCGTCGGTCACCGCGGGCGGGAACAACGTCACGCAGGTCAGCTACGACCACCCGCTCGCGCTCGGCGGCACCGGCCGCTACCTCGGCAAGAGCTCGACCGTGGACGCCACGGCCGTCTCGATCACCAAGGGCACCGCGAACGAGATCGCCCCGTTCGGCTTCCTGCCCGACCTCACCGCCGGCAAGACCCCTTACTACGTCAGCATGACGTTCACGAACCGCACCGGGACCGCGCTGGCCCAGGACGCCTACATGATGCGGGTGTGGGTGAAGCCGAAGGACCACTCGGCGGGCGCGCTGCCGGCGCCGACCCTGGAGAAGGCGATCCCGCAGTGCGACACCAAGTCGCTCGTGACGCTCGCGCCCGGCCAGTCGGTGAAGCTGTGTGCCGTCTATCTCGTTCCGAACGAGAACCCGCCGGCGTTCCTCACGTACGGAAACATCCTGGACACCGCGCCCCTGGTTTGGAAGGTCGGCTGACGGCACCTGCCTGCCGATCGAAGGGGCCCTCGCCGGGCCCGGCGGCACGTGTTCCAGGACACGCGCCGCCGGGCCCGGTCGTGGCCCTAAAGTAGGCAGGCATGCAGGTCATCCAGTCCAGCAAGCTCGCCAACGTCTGCTACGACATCCGCGGACCGGTGCTCGACGAGGCGATGCGGTTGGAGGAACAGGGCCACCGCATCCTCAAGCTCAACACCGGGAACCCCGCCGTGTTCGGGTTCGAGGCGCCCCCGGAGATCCTCCAGGACATCCTGCGCAACCTCGGGACCGCGCACGGCTACGGCGACTCCAAGGGCCTCCTGTCCGCCCGCCGCGCCGTCGTCATGCACTACGAGGACCGCGGCCTGCACGGCCTGTCCGTCGACGACGTCTTCCTCGGCAACGGCGTCTCCGAGCTGATCCAGCTCGCCATGACGGCGCTGCTCGACGACGGCGACGAGGTGCTCGTCCCGGCGCCCGACTACCCGCTGTGGACCGCCTCGGTCTCGCTGGCCGGCGGCACCGCCGTGCACTACCGCTGCGACGAGCAGGCCGAGTGGTACCCGGATCTCGCCGACATCGAGGCCAAGGTCACCGACCGGACCCGGGCCATCGTCGTGATCAACCCCAACAACCCGACCGGCGCGGTCTACCCGCGCGAGGTGCTGGAGGGGATCGTCGAGATCGCCCGCCGGCACAAGCTGGTCGTCTACGCGGACGAGATCTACGACAAGATCCTCTACGACGACGCCGAGCACGTGCCGCTGGCCACGCTCGCGCCCGACCTCTTCTGCGTCACCTTCAACGGGCTCTCGAAGTCCTACCGGGTGGCCGGCTTCCGCTCCGGCTGGATGGTCCTGTCCGGCGACCGCACCCGCGCCCACAGCTACATCGAGGGCCTCACCGTGCTCGCCTCGATGCGCCTGTGCGCCAACATGCCGGCCCAGCACGCGGTGGCCGCGGCGCTCGGCGGGCGCCAGTCCATCCGCGACCTCGTCCTGCCCGGCGGCCGGCTGCTCGCCTCGCGCGACGCCGCGTACGAGCTGCTCAACGACATCCCGGGCGTCAGCTGCGTCAAGCCCAAGGGCGCGCTGTACGCCTTCCCCCGGCTGGACCCGAAGGTCTACAAGATCAAGGACGACGCTCAGATGGTGCTCGACCTGCTGCGCTCCCAGCGCATCCTGCTGGTCCAGGGCACCGGCTTCAACTGGCCCGAGCCGGACCACTTCCGCCTCGTCACGCTGCCCCGCGCCGAGGAGATCACCGACGCGGTCACCAGGATCGGCGACTTCCTCAGCGGCTACACCCAGCCGTAGCGGCCGGAGACTTCAGGAGGAAACACTACGGCCGGAGCCTCGGCCCGGACGGTCTCCTTGGTCGGGGAAAGACCGTCCGGCGGGGGGCTCCGGCCGTCCTGCCGCTCGGCCGGTGCGACGTTCGTGCAGCGCACCGGCCGTTGTCACGGCTGAGGCTCAGGCTCAGCCGAGACGCGCGACGAGGCTCTTGTACTCGTCCCACAGCTCCTTCGGGGTGTGCTCCCCGAACATCTCCAGGTGGGCCGGCACGAGCGCGGCCTCCTGGCGCCAGATGTCGGCGTCGACGGTGAAGAGCAGCTCGACGTCCTCCTTGGCCAGGTCCAGGCCGTCCAGGTCGAAGCCCTCGACGGTGGGCAGCACGCCGATCGGGGTCTCGACGCCCTCGCCGGTGCCCTCCAGGCGCTCGACGATCCACTTGAGCACGCGGCTGTTCTCGCCGTAGCCGGGCCAGACGAAGCTGCCCTCGGCGTTCTTGCGGAACCAGTTCACGTAGTAGATCTTCGGCAGCTTGGCCGCGTCCGCCTGCGCGCCGACCTTCAGCCAGTGGGCGAAGTAGTCGCCCATGTTGTAGCCGCAGAACGGCAGCATCGCGAACGGGTCGCGGCGCAGCTCGCCCACGGTGCCCTCGGCGGCGGCGGTCTTCTCGGAGGCGATGTTGGCGCCGAGGAAGACGCCGTGCTGCCAGTCGAAGGACTCCGTCACCAGCGGGACGGCGGTGGCGCGGCGGCCGCCGAACAGGATCGCCGAGATCGGCACGCCCGCCTGGTCCTCCCACTCGGGGGCGATGGTCGGGCACTGCGCGGCCGGGACGGCGAAGCGGGCGTTCGGGTGGGCGGCCGGGGTGCCGGACTCGGGGGTCCAGTCGTTGCCGCGCCAGTCGGTGAGGTGCGCCGGGGGCTCCTCGGTGAGGCCCTCCCACCACACGTCGCCGTCGTCGGTGAGGGCGACGTTGGTGAAGACCGTGTTGCCCCAGAGGGTGTCGATGGCGTTGGCGTTGGTGTCCACGCCGGTGCCGGGGGCGACGCCGAAGAAGCCGGCCTCCGGGTTGATGGCGTAGAGCCGGCCGTCGGCGCCGAAGCGCATCCAGGCGATGTCGTCGCCGATCGTCTCGACCTTCCAGCCCGGGATGGTGGGCTGGAGCATCGCGAGGTTGGTCTTGCCGCAGGCCGACGGGAAGGCCGCGGCCACGTACTTGACCTCGCCGGACGGCGGGGTGAGCTTCAGGATGAGCATGTGCTCGGCGAGCCAGCCCTCGTCGCGGGCCATCGTCGAGGCGATGCGCAGCGCGTAGCACTTCTTGCCGAGCAGGGCGTTGCCGCCGTAGCCCGAGCCGAAGGACCAGATCTCCTTGGTCTCCGGGAAGTGCGAGATGTACTTGGTGCTGTTGCACGGCCACGGCACGTCCGCCTCGCCCTCGGCGAGCGGGGCGCCGACGGTGTGGACGGCCTTGACGAAGTCGCCGTCCTCGCCGAGCTGCTCGAGCACGGCCTTGCCCATGCGGGTCATGACGCGCATCGACACGGCGACGTAGGCGGAGTCGGTGATCTCGACGCCGTAGGCGGCCAGCGGGGAGCCGACCGGGCCCATCGAGAACGGCACGACGTACATCGTGCGGCCCTTCATGGCGCCGCGGAACAGGCCCTGCTCGCCCTGGAAGACCTCGCGCATCTCGGCGGGGGCCTTCCAGTGGTTGGTCGGCCCGGCGTCCTTCTCCTGCTCGGAGCAGATGAAGGTGCGGTCCTCCACGCGCGCCACGTCGGACGGGTCCGAGGCGGCGTAGTAGGAGTTCGGGCGCTTCTCCTCGTTCAGCTTCTTGAAGGTGCCCTGATCCACCAGCAGGTCCGCGAGGCGCTGGTACTCCTCGTCGGAACCGTCGCACCACTCGATGCGGTCCGGCTGGGTGAGCTCAGCGATCTCGCTCACCCACGCCACCAGGCGCTGGTGACGGGTGGGCGCGGATGCGCTGACAGCAGAGATCTCGTACGACACGATCGCTCCGTTTCACGCCATCCCGGCGGGGAGACGGCGTAGCGGGGGTCTGAGGGTGCTTGCAGCGTAGCTCCGGGTCCAAGGCCTGATTGCGGCACACCGGTGAAATTGACGCATCTTTTACTACAGTAAGTATGGTTACTGGCGAGTAACGGGTCACTCCCGTCCGAGACGGAGTGCGCTGCGCCACACTTCAATTGCTCCAAAATGTCGAAGTGTGGCGATCGCCACTTCCTACCTGTCGGTAACCTACGGATCCGTAAGTAGCCGGTAGCATGCTGCGCATGACTGCAGAGCTCGCGCAGGGCGCCAGGAACGCGACGGAGAGCAAACCGAAGTGGCGCGGCTGGTTGCACGCCGGGATGTTCCCCGCCACCGTCGCGGCCGGGATCGTCCTGATCTGTCTGGCCGACTCCACGCCCGCCAAGATCGCGTGCGCCGTCTACTCGGCGAGCGCGTGGCTGCTCTTCGGGGTCAGCGCGGTCTACCACCGCTTCGACTGGGGGCCGCGCGGTGACGCCGTCCTGCGCCGGCTGGACCACGCGAACATCTTCCTGATCATCGCGGGGACCTACACGCCCTTCACGATCCTGCTGCTCAAGGGCGCCGCCCAGCAGGTGCTGCTCTGGGCGGTCTGGGGCGGCGCGCTGGCGGGGATAGCGTTCCGGGTGTTCTGGGTCGGCGCGCCGCGCTGGCTGTACACGCCGGTGTACATCGCGCTGGGCTGGGCCGCGGCGTTCTTCCTGCCCGACTTCCTGCGCACCGGCGGCGTGGCCGTCCTGGTGCTGATGATCGTCGGCGGGGTGCTCTACAGCGTCGGCGGGGTGGTGTACGGCCTCAAGCGGCCCGACCCGTCACCGCGCTGGTTCGGGTTCCACGAGGTCTTCCACGCCTTCACGCTCGGCGCGTTCATCGTGCAGTACGTCGGGGTCTCACTGGTGGCCTACAGCGCGGCCGGATGAGTCCGGCGCGCCACGGCGGGCGGTCGTCCGGTCCACGTCCACGGACCGGGTGACCGCCCGTTCGGCCGTCCAGGGGTGGTCGTGCGACGCCCGCCCCTGCGGGTGGCGCCGGTGCGACGGGCGGCCCGCGCCACCGCGCGGCCCGCGCGCGTCCAGCGCCTCTCGGGCCCGGCGGCAGCGCTCGCAGTGCGCGGCGTTCGGGGTCGCGGCGGACGGGCGGTGGCCGCCGGGCGCGTCCGCCCGGTGCAGCGCCCGCCACCGCCGGGCGACGTACACCATGAGCAGCAGCACCTCGATCCCGGCGACCGCCAGGACCAGCGCGGCGCCGTTGATCAGATAGGCCGCGACCACGGCCAGCGCGGACCCCACCACCACGGCCGCGCCCCACACCTGGGCACCGGCCAGCCTGTCGTCAGTGTCAGCCACTACGGCTCCCCTTTCCCGGCGCCGGGCTCGTGGTCGGCTCCTGCCGCCCCACCCCTTCTCCGCTCTCGGCACGCGTCGGCCAGCACTGACCGATTGCCACATGGTATCTACCGTCAGTCACTCCCAGCTGCCTCCGGACGGCGAACGCCAGATCAACGTTGCGTCAATTCCATGTGCGGGAGCCGCACTTAAAGACCTTGCGGAACGGACCCCGCGGACCGGTGGCTCACCCCCTCCGCGCCGCGGACACGACGGCGGGGCCCGGCCGTGTCCGCCGGGCCCCGCCTCGCGTGACGCCCTACCCTCGTCGGGCGCCCGTCCTGCGCCGCAGGACCGCGGCCGCTGCGACCAGCACGGTGGCGCCCAGCGCCGCGCCCGCCGTCACGGCGGGGAGCGGCGAACCGTGGCCGACCGGTGCCGGTGCGGCGGCGCCGACCTGGTAGCCGCCGCCCTCGCCCGCCCGGTCGTACGCCGAGCCGGGCAGCTTGTCCCCGTACCGCTGGTGGACCAGCTCCTGGTACGCGGCCAGCGCCACCCCGTCCGCGCCCACCGAGCGGCGGGCCTCGTCGTCGAGCGGCAGCACCCGGCCGTCGCGCAGCACGTACCACGCGTTGATCTGCGGTTCGCGGAACGCCGTTCCGCCGTCCGCGGCCGCCTTCGCCGCGTAGTCGCTCTCGTCGCCGCCCGAGGCGATGTTGACGACCCGCCAGTCGTCACCCTGGCGGACCGTCCACACCGAGGCGGTCTGCCCGTCCGCCGCGACCACCTTGCTCGCGGTGAACTCCGCCTTCGCGACGGCCGCGCCCGGGGTGCCGGCCACGAAGGCGGCGTCCAGGGTGTACACCGGCACGGTGTCACCGGCGAGTCGAGGCGTCTCCGCCGTCGCCGCCCGGGCCTCCTCGTCCGCGCCGATGGTCAGCTGCTGCGTCGGCGGCACGCCCTTGCGGGCGAAGAAGTGGCCGAGCTTGTCCAGCACGGCCGGGCTCCGCACGGCGTCGCGGGCCTTCGCCAGGTCGGCGGCGGCCACCGGCGCGGGCGCCCCGGCCGGTGCGTCGGCGTGCGCGGCCGGCGCGAGGGCCAGCGCGAAGCCGGCCGCGAGCAGGGCGGTGGTGGCGGCCCGGCGGGCCTTCCCGAGGTCAGTCATGGTCGCCCTCACGCGCCGATCCGGTACAGGGAGTGGGTCCACGAGAACGTGTCGTTGTTCACGTAGTACCAGTAATCCGCCCAGTTGTAGCGGTAGTTGGAGGGCCAGGGGTCGCCCCAGTAGACCCAGTTGTTGCCGGTGTCGTACCCGTAGAGGACGTGCATGTGCCCGCCGCCCGAACTCCACTGGATGCGCGCCTCGATCGGGCGGTTGGCGTCCACCTCGGCCTGCACCGTGCTGTAGCGCAGGTAGCCGGTGACGTACGAGCCGGGGTTGATGCCGATCCAGTCGAGCGCGTTCTGGACGTCGCCCAGCGTGGCCTGGCTGTTGGGGCAGCTGGAGTCCACCGAGCGGCCGAACGCGGCGTTGCAGAACTGGTTCTGGCTGTAGGTGTAGCCGAACCACGTGGCGATGGTGTTCCCGCTCGCCGCCCAGCACCAGTTGGTCTGCTGTTGCTGCTGCATGGTGATGTTGAGCTTCTTGTACGTGCCGGCCAGGTCGGCCGTGCTGCCGGGCGCGGCGACCTGGCGGACCTGGGCGTGCGGCCGGACCGGGGTGGGGACCCGGTCCTGGCCGGGAGCGGCGGCGGCCGGGGTGGCCGCGGCCGCGGTGAGCGCCGGGCCGAGCACGCCCAGCGCGAGCACCGAGACCGCGCGGCGCAGCCGTATCCGTGGAACTGGCATGGGGGAATGCCTCCTTGCACGAGCAGAAGGAAGTGCTGTGTGGGGGCGCGGTCCGGATCGCGCCATGAGCATCGCGCCGTTGACGAAGGGCGGTCAACGGTCCCCGCGCGCACCGCGGATCAGGTGTGAACGGAGACGGCCCGGTGTGAACGCCGCCCGTGGAACGCCCGCGCGACACGCCCGGACGAGTGACAAACGGCCGGGCTGATGTGAATATTCACGGTCAAATCCTGGGCTCCCCACGCCCGTTCCCCAGGAGGAAGACATGCACCGCAGCGAGCACCCCGATCTCGCCGCCGCGCTGCGCACCGGCCCGTTCCACCTGGCCCTGCGCACCGCCATCACCGCCCGCGGCCTCGCCCTGCACCGCGTCCGGCGCCACCTCGCGCTGCGCGGCGTCCACGTGGGCCTCACCAGCCTCAGCTACTGGCAGCAGGGCCGGCGGCGCCCCGAACGGCCGGAATCGCTCCGTGCCGTCGCCGCTCTGGAGGAGGTACTGGACCTGCCCGAGCACTCCCTCACCCGGCTGCTCGGCCCGCGCCGAGCAGCCGACACCGCCCCCGCCGGTCCGCCCGTGCGCCCCTACCGCGACCTCATCACCCCGGCCACCGCGGTCGACGACCTGCTCGCCACCATCGCAGGCCCCCGCGACACCGGGCTGCACACCATCACCCACATCGAGCGGATCCGCATCGGCCCCGACCGCCAACTGGTCCGCCGCGACTCCCAGCACGCGCTGCGTGCCCACCGCGACGGCATCGACCGCTACCTCGCCCTCTACCAGGGCGACCCGGGCTGCGACATCACCCGCGTCGGCGTCCGCGCCGAGGAGAACTGCCGCCCGGGCCGCGTCCGCCGCGACCGGGCCCACCACCTGCTCGTCGCCGAGCTCCTCCTCGACCGCCGGCTGCGGGCGGGCGACACCCACCTGCTCGGCTACGGCTTCGACGACGCGCCCTCGCCCGAACCGAGCTGCGAGTACGTCCGCGGCTTCAACTCGGGCGCGGGCCAGTACGTCCTCCAGGTCACCTTCGACCCGGCCGCCCTGCCCGTCCGCTGCCACCGCTTCGCGCTCCACTCACCGGGCGAAGCACCGTACGAGAGCGAGGAGTTGACGCTCGACGGACACCACTGCGTGCACCTCGTGGCGACGGCGCTGACCCCGTGCCTGCTCGGCGTCCGCTGGGACTGGGAGTGACCCTCCGCGGGGGGCTACCGCTCGGTGAAGCCGACCGCCATGCAGTCCTCCACCGGCCGGAACCCGATCCGCTGGTAGATCGAGTTGCTGACCGGGTTGGCCAGGTCGGTGTAGAGCAGCACCTCGGCGGCACCGGCGGCGAGGGCGTGGGCCGTGGCGGCGGCGGTGACGGCGCTCGCGTAGCCGCGGCCACGCCGGTCGGCGGGGGTGTAGACCGGGCCGATGCGGGACATCCCGGCGATCACCGGGCTGTCGCCGGCCAGCGCGACCGGCTCGCCGCCGTCCTCCCAGAGGTGCGGCCGTCCGCCGGCGATGCGGTCGTCGACGGCCGCGGGGACGTTGGTGGCCAGGACCCCGGCCTCGGCCGCGAACTCCCCGTACCAGCGGATCGCCAGCTCCCGGTCGGCCGCCGTGGCGGGCCGGGAGCGGCCGGGCTCCACCACCCGAAGACCGGCGACCGCTCCCCGAAGACGTTCGGCCCCGCCTCGACCAGCCGGTGCGCCACCGTGAGCAGGACCGTGTTCTCGGCCGGGTGCGCGGCCAGGAAACCGCCCGCCCGCTCGCGGAAGTCGTCGAGGGAGGAGCTCAAGGTCCAGGTCATGCGCCATTCTCGCGCCGCCCCGGGGCGCGACCACCACCGATTAACCGGCCGCCGCACGCCGCCCGCGGCTACTCGACGGCCACGCCCAGCCGCTCGCCCAACACCGCCGCGTCGGTGGTCGGCGCGTCGCACGCGAAGTGCCGGCAGACGTACGCGGCGGGCGCCCCGCCCACCAGCGGCCGGTCCGCCAGCAACGGCACCTCGGTGTCGCCGGTCGCCGGCGCCCCGACCGCCACGACCGCCCCCGGCGCGGTGGCCAGCAGCGCCGCCCGCCGAAGCGCGGCCGTCGCCGGGTCGTCCGCGGGGCCGACCACGGCGACCTCGCGCGGCCCGTCGAGCAGCGCCTCGGCGACGGCCAGGCCCCAGCCGATGAAGCGCGGCGCCCGCGCGGCGAGCGCGCCCACGATGCCGAGCGCCCGTTCGGCGGCGGTGCGGTGGCGGGCCGAGCCGGTGTACGCGGCGTACGTGAGCAGAGCGCCGGCGGCGGCCGTCCAGCCGGACGGGGTCGCGTTGTCGGTCGGGTCCTGCGGGCGGCGGATCAGCTCCTCGGCGTCGTCGGCGGTGTCGTAGAGCGCGCCGGACGCCTCGTCGGTGAAGTGCTTGAGCACCGTGTCGAGGAGTCCGCCCGCCAGCTGGAGCCACTCCGCCTCGCCGGTGACGGCGTACAGCGCGAGGAAGCCCTCGGCGGTGTCCGCGTAGTCCTCCAGCACGCCCGCGTTGGCTCCGGGCCTGCCGTCCCTGGAGGTGCGCAGCAGCCGCCCCTCGGGGGTGAGGTGGACGGCGAGCAGCAGGTCGGCGGCGCGCTCGGCGGCCTCGACCAGGTCGGGCCGCTCGAGGAGGGCGCCGGTCTCGGCGAGGGCGGCGATCGCGAGGCCGTTCCACGCGGCGACGACCTTGTCGTCGCGGGCGGGCGCCGGGCGCAGACCGCGGGCCGCGAGGAGCCGCTCCCTGATGACCTCGAACTCGTCGACGTCCTCGGGGTCGGCGAGGAGTTGGAGGACGGAGGTGCCGTGCTCGAACGTGCCCTCCGCGGTCACCGAGAACAGCCGGGCGGCGGTGGCGGCGTCAGCCGGGCCGAGGAGGTCCACCAACTGGCCCGGCTCCCACACGTAGTACGCGCCCTCGGCGGAGGAGCCGCTCTCCTCGTCGAGGCTGTCGGCGTCCAGCGCGGAGGCGAACGCGCCCTCGGGCGTGCGCAGTTCGCGCAGCAGGAAGTCCGCCGTCGACAGCGCCACCCGGCGCGCCAGCGGGGATCCGGTGGCCCGCCACAGGTGCAGGTAGGCGCGCAGCAGGAGCGCGTTGTCGTACAGCATCTTCTCGAAGTGCGGCACGACCCACCCGGCGTCCACCGCGTACCGGGCGAAGCCGCCGCCGAGCTGGTCGTGGATGCCGCCGCGGGCCATCGCCTCGCCGGTGCGCTCGGCCATCTCCAGCGCCGCCTGCGAGCCGGTGCGGGCGTGGTGGCGCAGCAGGTACTCGATCACCATGGCCGGGGGGAACTTCGGCGCGCCGCCGAAGCCGCCGCGCCGCTCGTCGAAGTCGCGGCCGAGGGTGACCAGTGCCTGGTGCAGGTCGGCCGCCGCGGGCGGGTGGTGTGCGCCGGCCGAGTACACCGAGGCCCGCCCGGCGAGGTCGGCCCGGATCCGCCCGGCCACCTCGCCGACCTCCTCGCGCCGGTCCCGCCAGGCGGCCTCGACGCCCTCCAGCACCTGCCGGAACGACGGCATGCCGTGCCGGGGCTCGGGCGGGAAGTACGTGCCGAAGTAGAACGGCTCCTTGTCCGGCGTCAGGAACACCGTCATCGGCCAGCCGCCCTGCCCGGTGGCCGCCTGCACCGCCTCCATGTAGACGGCGTCGACGTCCGGCCGCTC
Source organism: Streptomyces sp. SP17BM10 (assembly GCF_036322405.1). Lineage (NCBI taxonomy): Bacteria > Bacillati > Actinomycetota > Actinomycetes > Kitasatosporales > Streptomycetaceae > Streptomyces > Streptomyces sp. SP17BM10. The sequence goes on from NZ_JAQYXB010000556.1 coordinate 67,753, forward strand.
CTCGCGGTCGACCTTGACGGCGACGAACCGCTCGTTCAGGTACCCGGCGACGTCCTCGTCCTCGAACGACTCGTGCGCCATGACGTGGCACCAGTGGCAGGCGGCGTACCCGACGCTCAGCAGGACGGGCACGCCGCGCCGCGCCGCCTCGGCGAAGGCCGCGGGGCCCCACGGCCACCAGTCCACCGGGTTGTCGGCATGCTGCAGCAGGTAGGGCGAGGTCGCGTCCGCGAGACGGTTCGGCATGGCCCCATCCTCGCGCATCGGCGCCCGGACGGGGCCCGGGGCTCACTCCTTCGGGGACTCCGGGTCCTCGGCGAAGTTGACCTTCTTGAACTGGCGGTTCATCGACTTGGCCAGGAACCAGGTGGCCACGCCGAGGGCGGCGAAGACGACGAAGCCGAGGAGACCGGGGGTGACCTTGGCGTCGTCGACGGCGAGGTCGGCGGCGAGGTGGACGAGGTTCACGGGGGCGCTCATATCTCTATGGTGGCCCGGCTCACGGCGAGCCGGGCCGTCGGGGGGTGGTTCAGTCGCGCGTGTCGGCGGCCTCGGCCACCAGGGTGGGGGTGCGCAGGCCGGCGAACAGGTCGTCCTCCGGCAGGTCCACGTCGATCAGGGTACGGGCGAGCTCGTAGTCCTCGGTGGGCCACACCTCGCGCTGGACCTCCAGCGGGACGCGGAACCACGGGCCGTCCGGGTCGATCTGCGTGGCGTGGGCGATCAGCGCGCGGTCGCGGGTCTCGAACCAGTCGTCGCAGCGCACCCGGGTGGTGATCTCGCGCTCCTTGCGGCCGCTCTTCTCCCAGTTGGCGATCCACTCGCCGTAGGGCGACTCGTGGCCGTGCTCGGTGAGGTAGGCGTGCAGCGCGCGGATGCGGCCCATCGGGAAGCCGTGGTTGTAGTACAGCTTCAGCGGCTGCCAGGGCTCGCCGGCCTCCGGGTAGGCGTCCGGGTCCCCGGCGGCGTCGAAGGCCACCATCGTGATCTTGTGGGTCATGATGTGGTCGGGGTGCGGGTAGCCGCCGTTCTCGTCGTAGGTCGTGATGACCTGCGGGCGGAACTCGCGGATGAGCCGGACCAGCGGCTCGGCCGCCTCCTTCACGTCCTGCAGGGCGAAGCAGCCCTCGGGCAGCGGGGGCAGCGGGTCGCCCTCGGGCAGGCCGGAGTCGACGAAGCCCAGCCAGGCCTGCCGGACGCCGAGGATCGCCCGCGCGGCGTCCATCTCCTTGCGCCGGACCTCGTGGATGTTCTCCTCGACGTACGGGTCCCCCTGGAGCTTGGGGTTGAGGACCGACCCGCGCTCTCCCCCGGTGCAGGTGGCCACGAGCACGTCCACCCCCTGGTCGACGTACATGGCCATGGTGGCCGCGCCCTTGCTGGACTCGTCGTCCGGGTGGGCGTGCACCGCCATCAGTCGCAACTGCTCAGTCAACGCCTTGCGTTCCTTCCATGTGGTCCGGGCGCCGGCGCGAAGCCGGCCCGCCCGTCGTCCGAGCCGCACACTCAGGGACCGTGTCACCGCGGCACCGGTCGGCCGGACGTACGCCGGCACGGCCGGGCCCCGCCCCGCCGCATCGGCCGCGGGCGTGCCCCTCCTATAGTGACGGACTGGAGGAGCGCCGCATTCCCCCGCACCACCCGCGCGGCCCTTCCCCGGAGAGGACTCGTCCCGATGACCGCAGACACCACCACCGCCGAGCTGCCCGAGGGGCGCTACGGCAGGAGCGCCGACCGCGAGGCGGACCGCCGTCTGAAGGTCGTCGGCGCGGTCTGCGGCGTGCTGGGCCTCGGCCTGATCGCCTGGCTGGGCGGCTCGTACCTGCTCCGCGAGACGGCGATCAACGGTTCGGTGCCCACATTCCAGGTGGTGTCGGACTCCGAGGTGCAGCTGCACCTCGCGGTGAGCAAGGGCGACGGGACGGCCGGCACCTGCACCGTCCGCTCGCAGGGCTCCGACGGCTCCGTGGTCGGCCTGGCCGACTTCCCCGTCCCCGCCGCGGGCTCCAGCTACGACGCCGTGGTCAGCCTGCGCACCACCGCCCGGGGCACCACCGCCGAGCTCCTGGGCTGCACACCCGCCAAGTGACCCGCGAACCGCCCGGAATCCGGTAGCGCCGCGCCCGGCGACCTGCGCATATTCGATCTCGCGAACGGGCATCCAGAGAAGGGCCCGCCCGGCTGCCGTACACCTCGGCGAAACGCCGCCGTCAACGGCGCGCCAACGGCCCTCCCGCTTGTCGGCAGGACTTGTTAGGCTCGTGGTTTCGCCCCTTCCGCACCGGATGGTACGGGAGCGGGCGTTGCTTTGTAGTTGAGACCGATATCACCACCGACCTCCTGCTGACGACTCACACCCTCAGCACAGCCCCAGCACCTACGAGGAGCACCTGTGACCCAGACCAGCGAGAACGTGACCTGGCTGACTCAGGCCGGCTACGACCAGCTCAAGGCCGAGCTGGATCACCTGACCGGACCCTGGCGCATCGAGATCGCCCAGAAGATCGAGGCGGCGCGCGAGGAGGGCGACCTCAAGGAGAACGCCGGCTACCACGCCGCCAAGGAGGAGCAGGGCAAGTACGAGCTGCGCATCCGCCAGCTGACCCAGCTCCTGGAGCGCGCCAAGGTCGGCGAGGCCCCCGCGGACTCGGGCGTGGTGGCCCCGGGCATGATCGTCACGGTCGCCTTCGACGGCGACGAGGACGACACCATGGAGTTCCTCCTCGCCTCGCGCGAGGTCGCCAGCTCCGGCGACCTGGACGTCTACTCGCCGCAGTCCCCGCTGGGACGCGCGATCGACGGCAAGCAGATCGGCGACGAGGCCACCTACGAGCTGCCGAACGGCCGGCCCGCCATGGTGAAGATCCTCAAGGTCACGCCGCACGCCGGCTGATCCGCCCCGAACACGCCCGGAGGGCGGCCGCGGAGCTCCGCGGCCGCCCTCCGGCACGTCCGGTCACAGCCCGCGCTCAGCCCGCGGCCGAGCGGTACTTGCGCACCGACAGCCACGAGAACACCGCCGTGATCAGCACCGACCAGGCCAGCGACACCAGCGCCGCGTGCTGCATCGGCCAGGCGCTGTCCACCGGCCCGACCTGGTTGCCGAAGAGCTCCCGGCAGGCCTGCACGGTGGCGCTGAACGGGTTCCAGTACGCGATGCCCTGCAGCCAGCCCGGCATCGAGCTGACCGGCACGAACGCGTTGGACACGAAGGTCAGCGGGAACAGCCAGATCAGGCCGGCCGAGGTGGCCGCCTCCGGGCTGCGCACCGACAGGCCGATCAGCGCGCCGATCCACGAGAAGGCGTAGCCGAGCAGGAGCAGCAGCACGAACGCGCCGAGCGCCTTCAGGATGCCGTCGTGGATCCGCCAGCCGACCGCGAGCGCGACCAGGGCCAGCACGATCAGGGTGAACGCCGTCTGGACCAGGTCGGCCAGGGTGCGCCCGACCAGCACCGCCGAGCGGGCCATCGGCAGCGAGCGGAACCGGTCCACCAGGCCCTTGGTCATGTCCTCGGCGATGCCGGCCGAGGCGCCGGCGGTGGCGAAGGTGACGGTCTGGGCGAAGATGCCGGCCATCAGGAACTGGATGTAGGTGTTGGAGCTGGCCTGCGTCCCGGGGATCTGGATCGCCCCGCCCATGACGAAGGAGAACAGCAGCACGAACATGACGGGCTGCATGAGCCCGAAGACCACGATCTCCGGGATCCGGGCCATCCGGCGCAGGTTGCGCTTGGCGACGACCCAGGAGTCGTGCAGGGTCGCGGAGAGCCCCCGGCGCTGGCGGGGCACCGCCCCGCCGATCGCGTGCTCGGTGGCGGTGGTCATCTCAGCGCTCCGTTCCGGCCGCGACGGCCTGCTTGTCCCGGCCCTCGCCGTCGTCGCCGCCGTCGTCGCCGGCCCGGCCGCCCTTGCCGCGCCCGCCCTTGCCACGGCCCTTGGCGCCCGCGCCGTTCTCGTCGTCCGCGGACTCGGCGACGTGGCCGGTGAGCGTCAGGAAGACGTCGTCCAGCGTCGGGCGGCGCAGGCCGATGTCGTCGATCTCGATCGAGCGGGCGTCGAGCTCGCGGATCGCGTCCGCGAGGACCCGGGCGCCGCCGCTGACCGGGACGGTGATCTTCCGGGTGTTGCGCTCGAGCGCGGGCTCGCCCAGCGCGTACCCGGACAGCGCGGTGAGCGCCGCGGCGACGTCGTCGGCGCGGTGCACGACGACCTCGATGCGCTCGCCGCCGATCTGCGCCTTGAGCTGGTCGGCGGTGCCGCGGGCGATCACCCGGCCGTGGTCGACCACCGCGATGTCGTGGGCGAGGCGGTCGGCCTCCTCCAGGTACTGGGTGGTGAGCAGCAGCGTGGTGCCCTGCTCGACCAGGGTCTCGATGACCTCCCAGAGCGCGAGCCGGTTGCGCGGGTCGAGGCCGGTGGTCGGCTCGTCGAGGAACATCACCGGCGGCCGGACGACCAGCGCCGCGGCGAGGTCCAGGCGCCGGCGCATGCCGCCCGAGTACGTCTTGGCGGTGCGGTCCTTGGCCTCGGTGAGGTTGAACCACTCCAGGAGCTCCAGCGCGCGGGCCTTCGCGTCGCGGGCCGTCATCTGGTAGAGCTCGCCGACCATCTGGAGGTTCTCGAAGCCGGTCAGGTACTCGTCGACGGCGGCGTACTGACCGGAGAGGCCTATCAGGCTGCGGACCCGGTTGGGGTGCTTGAGCACGTCGACCCCGGCGACCACGGCCCGACCGGAATCGGGTTGCAGCAGGGTGGTGAGGACGCGCACGGTGGTCGTCTTGCCGGCGCCGTTGGGGCCGAGCAGCCCGAGCACCGTGCCCTCGGGGACGTCCAGAGTGACGCCGTCGAGGGCCCGTACGTCACCGAAGGTCTTCACCAGGTTCTCGGCTTGGATGGCTGGCGCCATGGCCTGCCTCATCTCCTCGGACGAAATGGGTGATCCGTCCCACTGTGCCCCGGGTGCGGCAACGCGGGCGACTCGGTTTTCGCCCATGGACAGGGGACGCGATGTATCGCGAGTCTGGCAGCTCACGATATATCGCGTCAAGGGAATTCCCGGACCCGCCCGGGGAGGCCGCCGGAGCCGTCGTGAGCCGTCAGGTACCGACGACGTACCCCGCGTCCCGCAGCTCGCCGACCACCACCGCGCAGTGCTCCGGCCCCTTGGTCTCCAGGTGCAGGTCGACCTCGACCTCCGTCAGCCCGAGCCGCGGGTCGGTGCGCACGTGCGCGACGTCCAGCACGTTCGCGTCCACCCTGGTCAGGACGCCCAGCAGGTCCGCCAGCGCGCCCGGCTTGTCGGCGAGCCGCACCCGCAGCGACAGGTACCGCCCGGCCGCCGCCAGCCCGTGCCGCAGCACCCGCTGCATCAGCTGCGGGTCGATGTTGCCGCCCGACAGGACGGCCACCACCGGGCCGTCGAAGGTGCCCGGCTCCTCCAGCAGCGCCGCGATCGGGGCCGCCCCGGCCGGCTCGACGACGAGCTTCAGGCGCTCCAGGCCGAGCAGCAGCGCCCGCGACAGCGCGTCCTCGGAGACCGTCCGGATCCCGTCCGCCAGCGTGTTGACCACCTCGAACGGGATGTCCCCGGGGCGGCCGACCATGATCCCGTCCGCCATGGTGGCGAAGCGCTCCAGCGACACCGGCCGCCCGGCGGCCAGCGAGGGCGGGTACGCGGCGGCGCCCGCCGCCTGCACGCCGACCACCCGCACGTCCGGCCGCAGCGGCTTGACCGCCGCCGCGATCCCGGCCAGCAGCCCGCCGCCGCCCACGCCGACCAGGATGGTCCGCACCTCGGGGCACTGCTCCAGGATCTCCAGGCCCACGGTGGCCTGGCCGGTGACCACGTCCCAGTGGTCGAAGGGGTGGATGAACACCGCGCCGGTCGTCTCCGAGTACCGCTGCGCGGCCTGCAGCGCCTCGTCCACCGTGCTCCCGTGCAGCCGGACCTCGGCGCCGTAGTCGCGGGTCGCCGAGACCTTCGGCAGCGGCGCGGCCACCGGCATGAAGACGGTCGAGCGGACGCCCAGCAGCGAGGCCGCCAGCGCCACGCCCTGGGCGTGGTTCCCGGCGCTCGCCGCGACCACTCCGCCGGCCCGCTGCACCGGCGTGAGTCCCGCGATCCGCACGTACGCCCCGCGCAGCTTGAACGAGCCGGTGCGCTGGAGGTTCTCGCACTTCAGGTGGACCGGCGCGCCGACGAGCGACGACAGGTGGCGGCTGCCCTCCATCGGGGTCACCCTGGCGACCCCGGCCAGCATCTTCTGGGCCCCGCGGACGTCGTCGAGGGTGATCGGCAGGTTGCGCATAACGCCAGCCTACGGCGGCGGCGAGCGGCGATCCGGCATGCCGGGCCTGTTCCCGGGCCAGCCCCGCCCGCGTAATCTGCTGCTTCTGAGCCTCCCTCACCGCACGACGATCGTGAGCCGCGATGACGACGACCTCGCCCCAGGCCACCGACCGCACCGACCCCGTGCACAGCCAACTCCAGTACCAGCTGGCGGTGTTCGCCCGCCGGATGGAACAGGTCCGGACCTCCGACGGCCTCGGCGCGCTGGACCGGGCCGCCTACCTGCTGCTCGACCGCCTGGAGCGGCACGGGCCGGCCAACGTCAAGGCGCTGGCCGACGCGCTCGGCGTGGACTCCTCCACGGTGACCCGCCAGGTCGCCCCGCTGGTGGCGGCCGGGCTGGTCGGCCGGGTCCAGGACCCGGCCGACCGCCGTGCCGTGCGCCTCGCACTGACCCCGCTCGGCGCCCACCGCCTGTGCGAAGTCCGCGACGGCAGAGCCGAGTTGACTCGCCGCCTGGTGGCCGGCTGGCAGCCGGAGGACCAGCACGCGTTCTGCGCGCTGCTGGCCCGCTTCAACCTCGCGATGGAGACCTACACGGCGGACCGGCACGGCCACCCGCCGCAGGGGCAGTGCCCTTGAGCGCCCTCAGCCGAGCGCCTGCTTGAGGTCGGCGAGCAGGTCGTCGATCGACTCGATGCCGACCGAGACGCGGACCAGGTCGGCCGGGACCTCCAGCGGCGAGCCGGCCGCGGAGGCGTGGGTCATCCGGCCCGGGTGCTCGATCAGCGACTCCACGCCGCCGAGCGACTCGCCGAGGGTGAACAGCCGGGCCCGGTTGCAGACCTCGACCGCCGCCTCCTCGCCGCCCGCGACCCGGAACGACACCATGCCGCCGAAGGCCTTCATCTGCTTGGCGGCGATGTCGTGCCCGGGGTGCTCGGGCAGGCCCGGGTACAGCACCTGGCTGACCTTGGGGTGGCTCGCCAGCAGTTCGGCGACCCGCTCGGCGTTGGCGCTGTGGCGGTCCATCCGGACGCCCAGCGTCTTGATGCCGCGCAGCACCAGCCAGGCGTCGAACGGGCCGGAGACGGCGCCCATCGCGTTCTGGTGGTAGGCCACCTCCTCGCCGAGGGCGGCGTCGGCCAGCACCAGCGCACCGCCGACGACGTCCGAGTGGCCGCCCATGTACTTGGTGGTGGAGTGCACGACCGCGTCCGCGCCGAGCGAGATCGGCTGCTGCAGGTACGGGCTGGCGAAGGTGTTGTCGACCACCAGGAGCGCGCCGTGGCCGTGCGCGATCTCGGCGAGCGCGGCCAGGTCCGTGATGCCCAGCAGCGGGTTGGACGGGGTCTCCACCCAGACCGCGCGGGTGTTGGGCCGCAGCGCGGCGCGGACGGTGGCCAGGTCCTGGGTGTTGGCGACGGAGAACTCGACGCCCCAGCGGGTCAGCACCTTGGCGAACAGCCGGAAGGTGCCGCCGTAGGCGTCGTTGGGGATCACGATGTGGTCGCCCGGCTTGAGGATGGTGCGCAGGAGGGTGTCCTCGGCGGCGAGGCCGGAGGCGAAGGCGAGGCCGCGGGCCCCGCCCTCCAGCGCCGCGAGGCACTCCTCCAGCGCCGTGCGGGTCGGGTTGGCGCTGCGGCTGTACTCGTAACCGCCCCGCAGGCCGCCCACCCCGTCCTGCTTGTAGGTGGACACCTGGTAGATCGGCGTGACGACGGCCCCGGTCTGGGGGTCTGCCTCCTGACCCGCGTGGATGGCGAGGGTCTCGAAGCCCTGGGGAAGCTGGTGCTCGGTCATAGGTCGAGCGTAGTGGCCGTTCGGCCGGGCGCCCGCCGGAATGACGGGACGGAATGGGGCGGCGCCCGCGCGCGTTGACGCCTGGGCAACCCTCCCTACCCCGATGGAGCAGGCCGTGCTGTTCAACCGCCACAAGACCTCGCTCGTCCCCGCCGCCCAGGCCCTGCCCGGCCGGGAGTCGCCGGCCTTCGTCCTGCGCGAGGCGCACACCGTCCTCGGGAACCCGCTGGCCGGCCCGTACCCGGAGGGCCTGGAGGTCGCCGACTTCGGGCTGGGCTGCTTCTGGGGCGCCGAGCGCACGTTCTGGCGCGTGCCCGGCGTCTGGACGACGCTGGTCGGCTACCAGGGCGGCCACACGCCGAACCCGACGTACGACGAGGTGTGCAGCGGCCTGACCGGGCACACCGAGGCGGTCCGGGTGGTGTTCGACCCGGCGGTGGTCTCCTACGAGCGGCTGCTGAAGACCTTCTGGGAGGCGCACGACCCGACCCAGGGCAACCGCCAGGGCAACGACGTCGGCACCCAGTACCGCTCCGCCGTCTACACCCACTCCCCCGCCCAGGCCGCCGCCGCGACGGCCACCCGGGACGCCTTCCAGCCGGCCCTGACGGCGCTCGGCCTCGGCCCGATCACCACCGAGATCGCCCCGGCCGGCCCGTTCTACCCGGCCGAGCCGTACCACCAGCAGTACCTGTCCGACGCCAAGAACCCCAACGGCTACTGCGGCCTCGGCGGCACCGGCGCCTCCTGCCCGATCGGCGTGGCCCGCACCGCCGAGGGCTGACGGCCGGCGCGGCCCGGGGGCCGGCCACCCGAGGTGACCGGGCCCCGGGCCGGGCGCAGACTGGAAGGGCCAGCAGGGACGGCCCTTCCACCTGCCCGGCGGCCGGGCCGGCCCGCGCGGAGAGGAGCCGACCATGTCCGGTCTGGTCAGGAAGAACTTCGACGATCCCGAGGAGATCCGCCCCTTCGAGGAGGGCAAGGGCGAGCTGCGGCTGGTCAACCTGGACGCCGGCCCGGTGGGCCGGGCCGTGTTCCAGCCCGGCTGGCAGTGGTCCAAGCACGTGAAGCCGATCGCCAAGACCGACAGCTGCCAGGCCGCGCACCTCGGCTACGTGGTGTCCGGCCGCATGCGGATCGTCATGGACGACGGCGAGCAGGCCGACTTCGGCCCGGGCGACTTCATGATCTGCCCGCCCGGCCACGACGCCTGGATCCTGGGCGACGACCCCTGTGTGGTCGTCGACTGGCAGGGATTCGCCGACTACGCCAAGCGCTGACGCCCCCGGTGCGGGTCGGCGGTCGACACCTCGGCCGGCCTCGGCCGTCGGCGGCCGTTGCGGCGACGAACGCGCTGAACTCCGCGTCCTGTCGCCGTCCCTGCTCGCGTTCCACACCCGTCCGACTCCTCGGGCGGACCGCGAGGTCCGGTCCGCCCGAGGAGGAGTTCCAGGATGGTGTGCCCGGTCGGGGCGGGTCAGAGCGCGCTGCCGGCCTTCCAGTCGGCCCAGGACATGTTCCAGCCGTTGAGGCCGTTGTCCGGGGCGACCGGCTTGTCACCGGAGTTCACGACCTCGACGACGTCGCCGATCATCGAGGACTTGTAGAACCTGTAGCCGTCGGTGCCGCTGTCCGAGGCGCCCTTGGCGTCCTGGAGGCCGACGCAGCCGTGGCTGGTGTTCTGACCGCCGAAGATCGACGGCGAGGACCAGTAGTTGCCGTGGATGAAGGTGCCCGAGGTGGTGAGGCGCTGGGCGTGCGGCACGTCGGCGATGTCGTACTCGCTGCCGAGGTTGACGGTCTGCGAGTTCATCCGGGTCTGCTGGTACTGCTCCGAGATGACCATCTTGCCGCCCCACGTGGTGTGGTCGGGCGCGCCGCCGGAGATCTTGTAGACGGCGCTGACCTGGCCGTCCGTGGTGACGGTCAGCTTCTTGGTGGAGAGGTCGGCGACGCTCGTCTGTGCGCGGCCGATGGTGAAGCTCACGTCCTTGGACTGGGTGCCGTACACGCCCTTGGCGCCCTGGACGTCCTTGAGGCGCAGCTGGACGGTCACCTTGGTGCCCTTGGCCCAGTACTCCTGCGGACGGAAGTCGAGGCGGGTGCTGGAGAACCAGTGGCCGACGATCTCGACGCCGGGCTCGGCGACCACGGTGATCGCCTGCTGGACGGCCTTCTTGTCGGTGACCGGCTTGCTGAAGTTGATCGAGACCGGCATGCCGACGCCGACGACCGACCCGTCCTCTGGGGTGAAGTACCCCACGAAGGTGTTCGCCGGGGTCGCCGTGGTGAAGACGGCGTTGGCGTCCGCCTCCAGCTTGTCCTTGTCGGTGGCGGTCGCGGCGACGGTGTACTTGGTCCCGCTGACCGGCGCGGCGGACGAGGTCCAGCTGGTGCCGTCGGAGGCGAGCTGGCCGGCCAGCTCCTTGCCGGTGGAGTCGGTCACCTTGACGGTGCCGAGGGTGCCGCCCGTGACGGTGACCTTGACCGGGTCGCTGAAGCTCGCGGCGGAGGTGCCGTCGGCCGGGCTGACGGTGATCACGGCGGCCGAGGTCTTCGGGGCGGCGCTGCCGCCCGAGCCCGGGGTGCCGCCGCCGGAACCGCCGGCGCCGCCGGAACCGCCCGCGTCGGCGCTCTTGGTGTCGTTGCAGGCCGCGAGCAGGAGGACGGGCGCCCCGATCAGGCCCGCGAGTACACCGCGCCGGCTCCAGTTGCCCCCGGCCGACCGGCCCTGACCGTCGCGTGCCGTCACGTCACGTTCTCCCTGCTGATCATCCCGGGCATTACGGATACAGAAACGCGATATGCCCGTTCACGGTTCCACCACCGAAGGGTAAGCGATCCTATGAGATGACCCGACCGCCCTCCCGGGACACCGAAACGCCCGGCCCCCGCGTGCGCGGGCCGGGCGTTTCCGCAGCCGTGGTCCTCGACGACTACTCGGCGGACTCCTCCACCGAGTACTCGTCCCACTCCTCGTTGTCCGGGTCGAACTCGGTCTGGGCCGACTCCCAGGTCGCCGAGGCGAGCTCGACGCCCGGCACGTCGCCGAGCAGCGCCACCGGGTCGATGAAGTGGGCGAGCGAGCCCGACGGGTCCACCTCGATGGCCTCGACGGACTGCGCGCGCTCCTCGTCGTCGAGGTAGTCGTCGCCGGCCACCTGCTCCAGGGCCGCCGCCTTGAGGGCGCCCTCGTCGGTGATCTCGGCGATCAGTTCGATCTTGAGCCGGACGTAGCGCGGTGCGTCCTGGCCGGTCGTTTCAGTGCTGGTCATGCGTGCGAGCGTACGGGAAGGGCCGGCCCCTCGGAGAAGGACCGGCCCCGACCGCACTCCGCCTGGGCTCCCCCACCCGGGAGCCGCGGAGTCGCGCCGACCGGCGCGGTGGCGGCCGCGGGAGCCGCCGCACCCTGTCGACCGGCCGGAGCCGGACAGGGTCGGGACGACGGCGCCTCCCGCGGCTTGGCCCCTCCCTCCGCGCAAGCGGTCGGGGAGGGCGGACACGGCCGGCCGGGTCAGGGCCGCCCGACGTGTCCGGAGCCGACCGCGACCACCGGGGAGCCGCTCCCGGTCGGTCACTGTCGCCTCGCTCGGCTTGTTGCCGCTGGAACCACCATGCCGGAGCGTTGTTAACCGCGTGCTGCGGGCAGGTGACGCCGGTGTACCACTTCGCCCGTGGACGAATCCTTCACATCCGCCCGTGGACGAAAGCCGGTGACCGCGCGTCAGCGTCCCGCAGCGTCAGTGCGCGGCGCGGCCGGTCAGGAAGCCGAGCAGGTCCTGCCGGGTGACGATGCCCTGCGGCTTGCCCTCGACCAGCACCACCGCGGCGTCGGCCTTCTCCAGGACGGTCATCAGGTTGGTGACCGTCTCGCCCGAGCCGACCACCGGCAGCGGCTTGGACATCACCTTGTCCAGCGTGTCGGTGAGCTCGATCTCCTTCGCGAAGATGCCCTCCAGCAGCAGCTTCTCCACGACCGAGCCGATCACCTCGCCGGCCATGATGTCCGGGTGGCCGGCGCCCGGGGAGACCACCGGCATCTGCGAGACGCCGTACTCGCGCAGCACCCGGACCGCCTCGGCGACCGTCTCGTTCGGGTGCATGTGGACGAACTGCGGGACGCCGCCCTGCTCGATGCTCTCCTTGCGGGCGAGCACCTCGCCGATGTGGGCCTCGTCGGTGGCCGAGGGCAGGAAGCCGTAGTCGGCCATCCAGTCGTCGTTGAAGATCTTCGACAGGTAGCCGCGGCCGCCGTCCGGCAGCAGCACCACGACGACGTCGTCCGGGCCGAGCTCGCGGGCCACCTCCAGCGCGGCGACCACGGCCATGCCGCAGGAGCCGCCGACCAGCAGGCCCTCCTCCTTGGCCAGGCGGCGGGTCATCTGGAAGGAGTCCTTGTCGGACACGGCGACGATCTCGTCCGCGACGTCGCGGTCGTAGGCGGTGGGCCAGAAGTCCTCACCGACGCCCTCGACCAGGTAGGGCCGGCCGGTGCCGCCCGAGTAGACCGAGCCCTCCGGGTCGGCGCCGACCACCTTGACCTTCCCGCCGGACACCTCCTTCAGGTAGTTGCCGGTGCCCGAGATGGTGCCGCCGGTGCCGACGCCCGCGACGAAGTGGGTGATCTTCCCGTCGGTCTGCTCCCAGAGCTCCGGACCGGTGGAGTGGTAGTGCGAGGCCGGGTTGTCCGGGTTGGAGTACTGGTCCGGCTTCCAGGCGTTCGGGGTCTCGCGGACCAGGCGGTCGGAGACGTTGTAGTACGAGTCCGGGTGCTCCGGGGCGACGGCGGTCGGGCAGACGACCACCTCGGCGCCGTAGGCGCGCAGGGTGTTGATCTTGTCGGTGGACACCTTGTCGGGGCAGACGAAGATGCACTTGTAGCCCTTCTGCTGGGCCACGATCGCCAGACCGACACCGGTGTTGCCCGAGGTCGGCTCGACGATCGTGCCGCCCGGCTTGAGGGCGCCCGAGGCCTCGGCGGCCTCGATCATGCGCATCGCGATGCGGTCCTTGACCGAGCCGCCGGGGTTGAAGTACTCGACCTTCGCCAGCACCGTCGCGCTGATGCCCTCGGTGACCTTGTTCAGCTTGACCAGCGGCGTATTGCCGACCAGGTCGATGATCGAGTTGTGGTACCGCACGGGGGTCCTCCCGGTCTATGGGCATGCGAGTGCTTTCGGTAGACCAAAGCCTAGGCCGTGCCGGGCACACCGGGCCTCCCCTCGTGCACACCGCCCCCAATGGCCCACCTCCCCTCCCGCCTCCGGTAGCCGCACCCCCCGACCGGGTAAGAACGCGGTGCAGGCATTTCCGTGGCCCCGGAGGGGGCGGCACGAGGACGCGAAGGGGGCACCGGATGCCAGGGGCACAGGTTTCTCGGGCCCGGGTGGCCCGTCGGATCGCCACCGCCGCCGCGTACGGCGGCGGCGGTCTCGGTCTGCTCGGGGTCGGCCTCGTGGGACTGCTGGTGACCGAGGGCAGGCTCGCCATCCAGGCCATCGGCATCCTCGAGGGCGACCCGCCGAAGGCCGACGGCGTCTACGGCGAGGCCTTCGCGGACACCGCCGGCGAGCCGCAGCCGCCGCTCGTGCTGGCCGTCTTCGGCGACTCCACCGGCGCCGGCCTCGGCGTGCTGCGCTCCCGCGAAACCCCGGGGGCACTGCTCGCGGCCGGACTCGCCTCGGTGGCCGAGCGCCCGGTCCGGCTGGTGAACGCGGCCCGCTCCGGCGGCCGGTCCGCCGACCTCTCGGGCCAGCTGGAGCAGGCGCTGCCGCACCACCCCGACATCGCGGTGATCATGATCGGCGCCAACGACGTGACCCGCCACAGCCCGGCCCAGCTCGCCGTCCGCCAGCTCGGCGAGGCCGTCGCGGCACTGCGGGCCAACGGCTGCGAGGTGGTGGTCGGCACCTGCCCGGACCTCGGGACGATCAAGCCGGTACGCCCGCCGCTGCGCTGGGTGGCCCGCCGGCTGAGCCGGCAGCTGGCCGCCGCGCAGACCATCGCCGTGGTGGAGGCGGGCGGCCGCACGGTGTCGCTGGGCTCGCTGCTGGGGCCGGAGTTCGCCGCGCGGCCGGAGATGTTCGCGGCCGACCGCTACCACCCGTCCGCCCAGGGCTACGCGACGGCCGCGATGGCCATCCTGCCGTCGGTCTGCGCCGCGCTGGGCCTGTGGCCGGACGAGGAGCACCCGGCCGGTCCGGTGCGGGGCGAGACGGTGCTGCCGGTGGCGATGGCCGCGGCCGCCGCGGCGGGCCGGGCGGGCACCGAGGTCGCCGCGGTGGAGGCCGAGGGCGCGACCCGTCGCTGGGCGCTGCTGCGCAACCGCCTGCGGGGCGGCCTGCCGGGCGGGTGGGCGGTCGGCACCCTGGTCACCGGGCTGCCCGGGGGGCCTCCCGCCGCCCCCGGGGGCACGTCGGCCAGCTCACACGCCGGCGCTGGTGACGCCTGACCTACCAGGCGGTAACTTTCCTCCCGGACGCCAGTCCGCCGTCACCCAGCGAGGAGCCCGTCATGCCCGAAGCCGTCATCGTCAGCGCTACCCGTTCGCCGATCGGCCGGGCGTTCAAGGGCTCGCTCAAGGACGTCCGCCCGGACGACCTGACCGCCCACGTCATCCGGGCCGCGCTGGCCAAGGTGCCGCAGCTGGACCCGCGCGAGATCGACGACCTGATGCTCGGCTGCGGCCTGCCCGGCGGCGAACAGGGCCACAACCTGGCCCGCATCGTGGCCGTCCAGATGGGCATGGACTACCTGCCCGGCGCGACGATCACCCGCTACTGCTCGTCCTCGCTGCAGACCACCCGCATGGCGCTGCACGCGATCAAGGCCGGCGAGGGCGACGTCTTCATCTCGGCTGGCGTCGAGACCGTCTCGCGCAGCGTCAACGGCACCTCGGACGGCATGCCCGGCACCATGAACCCGCTCTTCGACGAGGCCCAGGCCCGCACCAAGAAGCGCGCCGAGGAGGGCGGCGGAGAGTGGCACGACCCGCGCGAGGACGGCCTGCTGCCGGACGCCTACATCGCGATGGGCCAGACCGCCGAGAACCTGGCCGCGCTCAAGGGCATCACCCGCGCCGAGCAGGACGAGTTCGGCGTGCGCTCGCAGAACCTCGCCGAGGCCGCGATCAAGGCGGGCTTCTGGGAGCGCGAGATCACCCCGGTGACGCTCCCGGACGGCACCGTGGTCAGCACCGACGACGGCCCGCGCGCCGGCGTCACGCTGGAGGGCGTGTCCGGTCTGAAGCCGGTGTTCCGCCCCGACGGCACCGTGACCGCCGCCAACTGCTGCCCGCTGAACGACGGCGCCGCCGCCCTGGTGATCATGTCCGACACCAAGGCCCGCGAGCTCGGCATCACCCCGCTCGCCCGCGTCGTCTCCACCGGCGTCAGCGCCCTCTCCCCCGAGATCATGGGCTACGGCCCGGTCGAGGCCTCCAAGCAGGCGCTGAAGCGGGCCGGCCTGGGCATCGGCGACATCGACCTGGTCGAGATCAACGAGGCCTTCGCCGCCCAGGTCATCCCGTCCTACCGGGACCTCGGCATCGACCTGGACCGGCTGAACGTCAACGGCGGCGGCATCGCGGTCGGCCACCCCTTCGGCATGACCGGCGCCCGGATCACCACCACGCTGATCAACTCCCTGCAGTGGCACGACAAGCAGTTCGGTCTGGAGACCATGTGCGTCGGCGGCGGCCAGGGCATGGCGATGGTCATCGAGCGCCTCAGCTGACCCCCGCCGTTCCCCGACCGGCGTCCGCCGCACCCCTGCAAGGGCCTGGCCCACCCATTTGGAGTGACGCACGGTAATTGAGGGCCGGATCACACCGCGAGGTCGATCCGGCCCTCTTTCCGTTCGTTTCCGACCCGGAAATCGACACTGCGGAGCGGATCAACTCCGCAGCGTAGAACGGTACTACTTAACAATTTGGGGACAAGGGAGAAAGTCCGGGACGAATTAGACATTCGCCACTGCGGTCACACCCCCGCATGCGGCAGTGTGGAGACGTAACCCCGTTCCGCTCCTCCCTAGGAGTACGTTCCGTGAGCGCCGTCTACACCATCCTGCTGCTGATCCTGATCACCGTGTCGGCCGCCGTGCTGATCCACCTCCGAGGGCTCTCCCGCAGGCTGGACGCACAGGCCGCGACCCAGGCCGCACCGGCCGCGGTCGACGAGGCCGCGATACGCCGGGCCGTGACGCAGGCGCTCGCCGCCGACCGCGAGCGGGAGATCACCGAGGCCCGGGCGTTCTGGGCGGAGCAGGAGGCCCGCGCGGCCGAGGACGCGCCGCTGTTCGACTCCCCCTTCACCGGCGCCTTCTCCGGCACCGACGAGTGGCCGCTGTTCTTCCCCCGCCCCACCGGCCCGCAGGACGCCGCCGACAACGCCGGAACGATGGACCCGGAGTTCGGCGAGGCGCTGCGCTCCGCGCTGGAGGACCTGATCACCGAGGGTGGCATCGCCCCGGCCGATCCGGGCACCGACGGCGGCGCGCCGCTGCGCCCCGGGCACCCGGCCGGCGCCGAGGCCTGCGGTGACGCCCACGCCCGCCGCGAGGCCGACCTGATCGCCACCGGCCTGGAGGCCGGCCTGCTGGACGCCGAGCCGGCCGTCGAGGACGCCCCGGCCGCCGCTCCGGACCCCCGCCGCCACCCCTCGCACCCCGACTTCGTGCCCAGCCAGGCCCCGTCCCGCGAGTGGACCGACATCCGGCTGGCCACCCTCGCCGACGAGGGCGTCGCCCTGATCGACGTGCGCCCCGGCCCGCTGGGCACCCTGGACGTGTACGCCTTCGCCGACGGCACCACGCTGTGCGTGGCCCCGGGCGACCGCGAGGCCGCCTACCGGCTGATCGACGCGGTCCGGGCCGGCGAGCACGTCCGACTGCTGGGCGGCTCGCGCTTCTCCGGCTCGTACTCGCTGACGTTCTCCACCGACGACGAGGCCGTCTACGTCCTCGCCGACCGGGTGGTCGCCAGCATCTGACGCCCGCTCACCGTACGTCACCGCACGTCACCAACGGCCGCCCGGGTCCCAGGGGTTACCGACCCGGGCGGCCTTCGCCGTTCCCGCTGCCCCGGACGCACCGCACGCACCGCACGCACCGCACGCACCGCACGCGCCGCACGCGCCTACGCGCAGAGCGCCGCCGTCTCGCCGACCGCCGCGACCGCCCCGGCCAGCACCGCGGACGCCCGTGCGGGGCCGCCGAGTTGCCGCGGCAGCGCCACCTCGGCGTCCTCCGGCAGGGCCGCGAGCGCGAGCGCCAGGTCGTGCCCGGCGACGGCCAGCTGGTCCCCCACCGCGAACGGGCCCGCGTCCGGGAACTCCCGCTCCGGCCCGCCCTCCGCGGCGCCCCCCAACGCCGCCAGCCGGCGCGCCAGCGCCAGCGCGGCCGCCGCCCGCGACGCGTGCCCGGGCACGGCGCCGAGCAGCTTGCTCTGCGGCAGCGAGCGGAAACGATCCGCCAGGGAGTCGACGGCTTCGACCAGGGGCTGTACGTCATGCATGCCGAAGAGCCTACGGGGATCCAACGCCGCCGGGCCCCGGAGCGGTGTGCTCCGGGGCCCGGCGGCAGTGGGCGGCGGGATCCCCGCCGGGGTCGTCGATCAGTCGTCGCCGCGCAGGATGGCGATCAGGCGCAGCATCTCGACGTAGATCCAGACCAGCGAGAGGGTGAGCCCGAAGGCGGCCCGCCAGGCCTCCTTCTGCGGCGCGCCCTGCGCGATGGCCTCCTCGATAGCCGCGAAGTCCAGCGAGAGGAAGAAGGCGCCGAGGCCGATGCCGATCAGGCCGACCACGATGCCCAGCGGCCCCGAGCGCAGACCGAGGTCGGCGCCGAAGGCCATCGCGATCACGTTGATCAGCATGAGCAGTACGAAGCCCATGGCGATCGCGATGCCGATCCGGGTGTACTTCGGGGTGACCCGGATCTTCCCGCTCTTGTAGGCGACCAGCATCGCGGCGAAGACCGCCGCCGTGCCCAGCACCGCCTGGATCGCGATGCCCGGCCACATGGTGTTGAACGCGTGGGTGACGGCGCCGAGTGCGAAGCCCTCGAGGGCCGCGTACAGCAGGATCAGCGGCGGGCTGACGCTCCGCTTGAAGGAGACGATCAGGCCGACGACCATGGCCACCAGGCTCGCGCCGATCGCGACGCCGAAGTTCTCGAACGGCAGCGCGAACCAGGCCACCGCGCCGGCGGCGACCAGGGTCAGCAGCGTCATGGCGGTGCGCGCGACCACGTCGTCGAGCGTCATCCGCCCGGTGGCCAACGACCCGGCGGACGGGCCGTTGTACATCTCGTACAGCTGTTCGTCGCTCAGCGGGGCCTGGCCCGGCTGCTGGGCGTAGGGGCCGCCCGCGTAGGGGTTGCCGTACGGACCCCCGGCCTGCGCGGTGGTCCCGAACCCTGCGTAGCCGGGCTCGCGGGTGAAGGACCCCTCCCGCGAGAAGACCGGGTTGCTGCTTCTCATTGCTCATTCCCTCCGTGGCGGCACTGCACCGCCCCGGACCCAGGGTAATGGCTTGGCAAAAATATCGGGATACGCCGCGAGGATGATCCGTCAGGAGGACTCACGGCGGGGACGCCGGCGGCGCCCCCGCGCGTCGAGCGGTGCCCGGAGCCGGACTCGAACCGGCACGGCCTCGCGGCCAAGCAGTTTTAAGCTGCCCGTGTCTGCGTTCCACCATCCGGGCGTCCTGCGAACCACCCTGAGCCTAGTCGCCCGGCTCACCCTTTCGCATGTTCCAGGCCCGGGAAGTTGTCATGTTTCCTTGCCATCTGACGAACTGTTCGAGATTCGGCCACGAAGCGCACCGGTTCCGGCCACCGCCCCGGCCTCAGGGTCGCCGTCATACCGCAGGAGGAGGGTTCCGGGCGGCCGTACGCCCAGGGGCGGTCGGGCCAACCGTTCGACGGGGCGACGATAGACCATGATCACGCGACGGAGCATGGAGGTACGAATCCGCGACCAGCAAGGAGCACCCCCGTGACCTCGTCGACCGCAACCGCCGTCCGCACCGGCCGGGCGGCCGCCCGCGCCACCGGCCTGAACAAGGTCTACGGGGAGGGGGAGACCCGCGTGGTCGCCCTGGACAACGTCAGCGTCGAGTTCCCCCAGGGCGAGTTCACCGCCATCATGG
>NZ_JAQYXB010000557.1:0-325 GCF_036322405.1 Streptomyces sp. SP17BM10
ACATGATCGAGCACCGCGCCAAGGGCCGGGCCAAGACGGTCCTCCTCGCCCCGCGGAGGGGTCACAACGTGTAGGTGACGGACGTGATGCCGGAAACGTTGAGGAGACCTCATCGCCCCTCGGAGGGGTAACAACGCGAGGGAGAGCACGACCCACCCGCCCACCCCACCGGCCCCACGGGGACCCACGAGTGGTTGTTCCCCCTCCGAGGGGCGATGAGGACCTGGCAGAACGGCCGCACGGACAAGCTCACCCTCGCGTTGTTACCCCTCCTATGGGCGATGAGGACTCCTCAACGTTTACGGCATCACGTCCGTCACCTAAA
>NZ_JAQYXB010000558.1:0-321 GCF_036322405.1 Streptomyces sp. SP17BM10
ACATCTACGTCCCCGACTTCGACCGGACGCTCGACGAACCGGTCGCCGCCCGCCACGTCGTCCGCCCGCAGGCCCGCCTCGTCGTCACCGAGGGCAACTACCTCGCCTCCACCGACGCACCCTGGCCGGACGCACGCCGACTGCTCCGCGAGGTCTGGTACGTCGAGACCGACGACGCCCTCCGCGAGGAACGCCTCCTGCGACGCCACCGCGACGGAGGCCGCGACGAGCCCACCGCCCGCCGCTGGGTCACCGGCAACGACCACCCGAACGGCGAACACGTGAAGGCCGGCCGCCCGCTCTGTTCTCGGATCGTCCCCG
>NZ_JAQYXB010000559.1:0-343 GCF_036322405.1 Streptomyces sp. SP17BM10
CGACATCAAGGACGACAAGTCCCGGGACAAGGGCTTCGAGGGCATCCACGACTACTCGAAGATCTGCACCCACGTCGGCTGCCCGATCAGCCTCTACGAGCAGAAGACCCACCACGCGCTCTGCCCGAGCCACCAGTAGACCTTCGACATGTCGGACGGCGCGCGCGACATCTTCGGCCCGGCCGGTCACCCGCGGCCCCCGATGAAGATCACAACATCCGAGAAGGGCTTCCTCGTCGCCACCTGCGACTGCTACGAGCCTGACGCCCCGAGCAACGGCGCACCGTGTTCGGCGGGTCGGCGTCGAAGAGCACCTGGTTCCAGCCGAGCTGCCAGCCGAACC
>NZ_JAQYXB010000560.1:0-649 GCF_036322405.1 Streptomyces sp. SP17BM10
CAGGCCGACGGGCTCGGCCTTGCCGATGGCGTAGGCGACCTGGACCTCGGCGCGGCGGGCCAGGCCGGCGGCGACGATGTTCTTGGCGACCCAGCGCATCGCGTACGCGGCCGAGCGGTCCACCTTGGACGGGTCCTTGCCGGAGAAGGCGCCGCCTCCGTGGCGGGCCATGCCGCCGTACGTGTCGATGATGATCTTGCGGCCGGTCAGGCCGGCGTCGCCCATCGGACCGCCGATCTCGAAGCGGCCGGTCGGGTTGACCAGCAGCCGGTAGTCCGAGGTGTCCAGGGCCAGGCCGAGGTCCGCCAGCACCGGCTCGACGACGTACTCCCGGATGTCCGGGGCCAGCAACGAGTCGAGGTCGATGTCGGCGGCGTGCTGGGTGGAGACGACCACGGTGTCGAGGCGCACGGCCCTGTCGCCGTCGTACTCGATGGTGACCTGGGTCTTGCCGTCGGGGCGCAGGTACGGGACGGTGCCGTCCTTGCGGACCTCGGTCAGCCGGCCGGAGAGCCGGTGGGCGAGGGTGATCGGCAGCGGCATGAGCTCGGGGGTCTCGTCCGAGGCGTAGCCGAACATCAGGCCCTGGTCGCCGGCGCCCTGCTTGTCCAGGTCGTCCTCGTCGCCCTCGACCCGAGCCTCGTAGGCG
>NZ_JAQYXB010000561.1:0-208 GCF_036322405.1 Streptomyces sp. SP17BM10
GCACGCCGCCAGCGTTCGTCCTGAGCCAGGATCAAACTCTCCGTGAATGCTTACCGGTCTATCCGGTTCACACCCGCGTTGAGCGGCACGGCAACCACCGGAATAGGGTGATCCCGCGCACTGCGTCCTCGCTAGTGTTTATTTCAAAAGGAATCTCCAACCCCGATCAGACGATCGAGGCCGGGGATGTCAACATATCTGGCGTTGA
>NZ_JAQYXB010000562.1:0-33123 GCF_036322405.1 Streptomyces sp. SP17BM10
GCAGCGCTTGCTGGCCGGGTTGTACAGCTGGCCCGAGGCCGTCAGCTGGAACGCCTCGTTGCCCGCGCCGGGCACGCAGTCGAACAGGATGATCGGGTTGAGGTTGTCCCAGGTCGGGCCCTGACCCGAGACGTTGACGCACCGTCCGCTCGCCGGGTTGACGAGCTGGTAGGACCGGTTGACCAGACCGCCGACCCAGGAGGCGAGGTCGTCGACGCGGGCCTCGGAGGCGCCGGTGCGGGTCTCGGCGGGGTCGGTGCCGAGGCAGCCGCCCTGCCAGGCGCGGCTGGTGACGGCGGCGATCGCCGGCTTGCCGTTCTCGGTGCGCAGCGCCGGGGCGCCGGCGTCGCCCTTGCAGACGGTGTCGGCCGCGGTCTTGGCGGTGAGGTCGACGCCGCCGGCGGTGACGGCGGCGGCCGTCAGGGTGGCGGCGTGGGGCGCGTCGGGGACCCAGGTGGTCGCGGTGCGGCCCCAGCCGGCGACGGTGAGCGCCTCGCCGGTGGCGGGCGCGGTGGTGGAGACGGCGATCGGGGTGACGTCGTAGACCGGGACGGCCAGGCGGGCCAGGACGAGGTCGCGGTCGGTGCGCGGGGCGATCTCGACGACCTCGACCGTGTGGGTGCCGATGGTGGCCGTGGTGCGGGTGGGCAGCAGGCCCGCGTGGGCGGTGGTGAAGTCGGCCGGGTCGGTGGCGAAGCAGTCGGCCGCGGAGAGCACCCACTGCGGGGCGACCAGCGTGCCGGTGCAGGCCCGGCCCCCGCGACCGAGGCTGCCGACGGCGATGCGGGCGGTGGCGGCCGTTCCCGGGTCCGGCTTCGGGGCCGCGGGCGGCTGGGCGGTGGAGCCGGTGACGTTCAGCTCCAGCAGAACGGAGTGCGAGCCGGTGGCCGCGCCCTCGCCCACGCCGACGGCGCTGTCGGCGGCCACGTCGACGCTCTGGGCGCTGCCGTCGGTGGTCAGGTTGGCGTGCAGGGTGCGCCCGGTGGTCTCGATCCGGAACGCGTCGGGCACGTTGAGGGCCAGGTAGCCGGAGGCGCCGGGCGCGGTGAAGCAGGCCCGGTACATCGGCAGGGTGACGGAGCGTCCCCAGATGGTGATCTGGTGGGGGGTGTCGCAGGGGGTGTACACGATGCCGCCGTCACCGCGGGTGACGGTCATGCCGGTGGCCTGCTGGAGCTGCTGGGCATCGGGGTAGGCGCCGTCCTCGGCCGCGAACGCCGCGGCGGTGTTCGCGGCGGGCGTGGTCGTCGGCGTGTCGGCGATCGCCGCGGGTTCGGCGGCGCCGAGGACCGCGGCGGTGGCGACGGCAGCCGTCAGCCACCGTCGTATGTGCAGGGCCATGGATTCGCTTTCGTCGGTCCGGCCGCGGTGGCCGCGGGCGGGTGAGCGGATGCGCCCGGACCCCGCCGGATCAGGGCGTGCGGGTGCCCGGGCACCGCAGATCGTAGTGGGCCGAAGCGGCGGCTTTCCCCGAGGTTTTCCGTTTCCCGGAGCATCGCCGCGGAACTGACGCCGCGACATAACCGGCATTCGTACACAGGTGGGATGACGGCTCGTAACTTTTGTTCGCTCCGGTCCCATTGTGTCCCCTGCCGGTGAAATTGATTTCGCTCTGACCAGGACTGATGCCGTGTGAGGCGGCCATTGTGCTTTCGCTAGGCTCACCGCGCCGACTCATCGGTGCACGTGGAAAAGGCAACAGAGGGGGGAATTCGGGTGAAGCCCGACACATTGCGGTCCGGACGAGGCGGGAGGAGGTTCGCCGGCACACGGATGCTGGGGCGCGGACTGCTCCCGCTGGCCATGCTCGCCGCGCTGGTCTCACCGGCCCAGGCCACCGCCGACAGCCCGCCGGTGCCCGCGCCCACCGGCCTGGACGCCACCGACCGCGGCAAGGTCGTCCAGGCCTGGCTGGCCGGCGGACCCGCCGTCAAGGCCGCAGCCGAGACCGCCCTGACCGGCGCCCAGCCGGACATCCAGCAGTTCCTGCTGACCGGACGGGCCGCCGCCGAGTACGTCGACGACAAGGAAACCGCCCAGCAGATCGTCACCCAGGGCGGACGGGCCCTGCGCGAGGCCGCCCAGCAGGCCCTGGCCGGCAGCCCGCAGGACCTCGACGCGTTCATCCGCCAGGGCTGGCAGAAGCCGCTCGAACAGGACCAGGTCGTCGAGGCCACCCGCATCGGCAACAGCGGCGGACCGGGCGTCAAGGCCGCCGCCGACGTGGCCCTCAACGGCTCCATCGACCAGGTCAAGGCGTTCCTCAACCAGAACCAGTACGACCAGCGCGACGCCGACGACCTGGTGCGCGCCACCCAGGTCGAGAGCGCCGGCGGCCCCGTCACCAAGAGCGCCGCCGCCCTCGCCATCGACGGATCCGCCGACGACGTCCGCGAGTTCCTCGCCTCCGGCCAGTACGTGGCCCGCGCGCACGACCAGGAGTACGCGAGCGTCGCCCAGCTCGTCGAGCAGGCCAAGGCCGCCGGCACGAAGGCCGAGAGCGAGAGCCAGGCCTCCAAGGAGGCCTCCGCCCGCGCCGTCGCCGCCGCCGCCCTCGCCAAGGACGCTGCACGCACCGCCGCCGACGAGACCAAGGCCGCGCAGAACGACGCGACCCGCGCCGCCGAGGCCAGCCGCCGCGCCGCCGAGGCCACCCGGCGGGCCGCCGAGGCCGCGCAGGCCGCCGTCACCGCCGCTCGCAAGGCCGCCTCCTCCGCGCGCCTGGCCAACGCCTGCGCCACCAGCGCCGCCTACGCCGCCGCCCAGGCCGCCCAGGCCGCCGGGCGCGCCCAGAGCGCGGCCGCCGCCGGCGCCGTCGACGGGGACACCATCAACAAGGCCCTCGCCGCCTCCAACCTGTCCGCGCTGGCCGTCGACGCGGCCGACCGGGCCTCGCGCGCCGCGCAGGCCGTCAAGGACATCGCCGACGCCGTCAAGGGCATCAGCGCCGACCTGAACGCGGCCATCGCCGCCGCCGACGAGGCCGGCGGCTACGCCGACCAGGCCGGAGTCGACGCCGGCGAGACCAAGAGCGCCGCAGCCGCGGCCCGCCGCTACGCCGCCGAAGCCACCCAGGCCTCCGCCGCCGCCTCCGGGCTGGCCACCGACGCCGCCCAGGCCGCCGCCGACGCCCGAGACGCGGCCCGCGACGCCTCCACCCGGGCCGCCAACGCCGCCACCGCGGCCAAGAGCGCCACCGCGCACGCCGGCGACGCGGCCGCGGCCACCGAACAGGCCAGGGTGAGCTCCGAGGCGGCCAAGAACGCCGCCGACGCCGCCTCCGCCGCGGTGGAGAAGGCCAAGGCGATCGAGACGGCGGCCCGCAAGGCCGACGCCGAGGAGATCAGGGCGCGCACCGTCGCCGGCCGCAACCAGGCCCAGGACCTCTCCGCCGCCTACCTGCAGGCCCGCGCGGACGCCACCCGTCTCCAGGACCAGACGAAGAAGCTCGGCGAGGACTTCACCGCCCTCGCCAACCGCGCCGCCCAGCCCGGCGCCGACCAGGGCCGGATCGTCGCCGACGGCCGGAAGATGGCCGTCACCGCGATGAAGATCTCGGGGTCCTGGAGCCGCACGGCAGCCGAGTACGCCCTCGCCGGCAGCGACAACGCCGTCGCCGCGTACGCCCTGACGGGGTGGCGGTCCGCCCAGCAGGCGGACGAGCGCGACCAGGTCCTCAGCCTCGGCCGCGACTCCACCCAGCCGGCCGTGCGCGCCGCCGCCAAGACCGCCTTCGCCGGCGACGCGACCGCCGTCCACGCCTTCGTGGAAAGCGGCCAGTACGACGCGGGGGCCGCCGACTTCGCCGTCCAGGTCACCAGGATCGGCCAGGACGGCGGACCGGGTGTCAAGGCCGCCGCCGACGCGGCCCTCAACGCCAACACGCCCAAGGCCCTCGTCGACTTCCTGACCACCGCCCAGTTCCAGGCCCGGGAGGCCGACGACCGCGTCCTCGCCGCCCGCCTCGCCCAGAACGGCGGCCCCGAGGTCAAGGCGGCCGCCGAGGCGGCCCTGGTCAGCCCGCCCGGTGTGCTGCGCACGTTCGTCACCACCGGCCAGTACCAGGCGCAGCGCCAGGACCAGCTGACGGCGGCGCACGTCGCCCGCGTGCAGCAGGCGATCTCCGAGGCCGGCATCGTCGCCGCCCGCGCCCACCAGAGCTCCGACGAGGCCGCCCGGGCCTACGCGGTGGCGCGCGGCGCGACCGCGGACGCGAACAACGCCGCCGCCCAGGCCGGTGCCGATGCGGCCGCCGCGGCGGCCGCCTCCCAGCAGGCCCAGCAGTCGGCCCACGACGCCGAACAGGCGGCCGGGCAGGCGGCGGGGTACGCGAGGACGGCGCAGCAGGCACGGCAGAAAGCCGCCAACAGTTCGGTCGCCGCGGCGAGCGCCGTCGGCTGGGCCGAGGTCAGTGCCGACTCCGCCGCCGGCAGCGCCGGTCAGGCCTACGCCTCGGCCGCGGCGGCCCAGATGATCGCGGAGAAGGCCGGCCAGGACGTCAAGACCATCAACGCGACCTTCTCCGATGCCCTCGAGCAGGCCCGCCGGCAGGAGCAGGCGTGGGAGGACAGCCAGCGGATCCTTGCCGGTTTGCAGGCCCAGGCGTACCAGAACCTGCCGCCGCTGTTCAAGGCCATCGTCGCCTTCAACTCCCTGCCGTTGGACAAGCAGGCCGAAGCCGTCATGGACGTCGCGCATCTCGAACTCGACATCCTCGGCAGCATCCCCGTCGTCGGCGCGCCGGCCAACTTGGCCAACTGCGTGACGTACGGCGAGGAAGGGGTGGTTTTCGACGACAGCGACAAGTACGAGGACGCCGCCCTGTCCTGTGCGGCCGAGATACCGATCGAGGGCTGGGGCGTCCTCGGCGAGAAGATGGCCCGTTGGGGTGTCAAGGGGGCGAAGCTCGCAGAGGAGCTCAAGTCGACCTGGCGGGAGACCGCGGGGCTCGGCTGTCTGAGGCCGAACAGCTTCCCCGCCGGCACCAGGGTGCTGCTCGCCGACGGCACCAGCCGCCCGATCGACCGGATCCGCGTCGGCGACCGGGTGACGGCCACCGACCCGCAGACGGGCGCCACCGGGCCCCAGCGCGTGGACGCGACGATCCGCACGCCGGACGACCGTGACTTCACGGAGCTGACCGTCGCCTCACCGGACGGCCGGTCGGCGGAGATCACCTCCACCGATCACCACCCGTACTGGTCACAGAGCCGCCACGCCTGGCGCGACGCCGTCGAGCTCGGTCTCGACGACACCCTGCGCACGCCCGACGGCCGCACCGCCCGCATCACCCGCACCAGTCACGAGAGCCGTCCCCCGCAGGACGCGTACAACCTCACCGTCGCCAACACCCACACGTACTATGTGCTGGCGGGCGGCACACCGCTGCTGGTCCACAACGCGGGCACGCCGGTCTGCGCGTGGCTCACCCAGCAGATCGCCGCCGCCCAGGCCGCGAACCCGCTGATCGACAGCCTTCGCGCCACCGGCAAGCTCCCGGCCAACTACTACACCAAGGCCCAGGCCAAGGCCCTGGGTTGGGAGCCGGGCAAAGCGTTCGGCAACTTCGTCCAGGACGGGCAGATCGGCGGCGACGAGTTCTCCGACTCCGCGGGCGGGATCCTGCCCGACGACAGGTTCCGCATCTGGTACGAGGCGGACGTGGGCCTCGACCCGCTGATGAAGCGTTCCAAGCAGCCCGGCTGGCGTCTGCTGTACTCCAACGACGGCCTGGCCTACGTCACCAGCGACCACTACCAGACCACCTACCGGCTCCCGAACTGGAAGTAGGCCCATGCGCGTCACCATCGACGGCCCGACGATCCGCTCCGAGGCGGACCTCCACGCCCTGCTGGCCAGGGAGCTCGACTTCGGCCCCTACTACGGGCACAACCTCAACGCGCTGTGGGACCGCCTGTCCACCGACGTGGAGCGCCCGGTCGAGCTGGTGTGGCGGAACGCGGAGGCCTCGCGGGCGCAGCTCGGCGCCGAGCTCTTCGGCCGGGTCTCGGCCCTGCTGGAGCGGGTCGTGCGCCAGGACGAGGACTTCGGGCTGCGGGAGCGGTTCACCGTCCGCTTCGAGTGACCTTCGGCTGAGCACCACGTGCGAGGGCCTCGCCGGTTTTCCGGCGGGGCCCTCGTCCGTTTCCCGGGACCGGTCGGCCTACCTATGCGTGACGGATTCGGCGGAGAAGCACTCGGCCTACCGTTGTCGATGCCAGCAGGGCACCAACAGCGGTAGGCCGAGGAGGAATTGATGAGCGCGTTCGCGATCGCCCACGTCAGGTCGGTGGAGCAGGGGCCCGACATCGTCGAGTACCTGGAGCGCATCGACGCCACCCTGGAGCCGTTCGGGGGCCGGTTCGTGGTGCACGGCGGGAACGTCGAGGTGGTGGAGGGCACCTGGGGCAGCCACATCATCGTCATCGAGTTCCCCGACCGGGAGCGGGTGCGCGCCTGGTACGACTCCCCCGCGTACCGGGAGATCCTGCCGCTGCGCACCCGCCACATGGACGCCGACGCGATCTTCGCCGACGGGGTGCCCGCGGGTTACCGGGGCGCGGACTCGCTGGCGCACTGAGCGCCGGCGGGGCGCTCGCGGGTGACGAGGTCGGTGCGCCCGGCGGTGGCGTCGAGCCACACGACACGGGTGCCGCGGTCGGCGGCGGGCGCGTCCTGGGAGCCGCGGTCGCAGGACACGCGCTCGGGGGTGCCGCCGGTGAGCGGGAGCTGCCACAGCTTGGCCGTCTGCGCGTTGGTCCAGTTGTCGTTGACCCGTCCGGTGCGCGTGACGTAGGTGACCGCGCGGTCGGAGACGGTCAGGCCGGCCGGCTCGGGGGCCGTGGAGCCGGCGGGCAGGAGGTCGGTGACGCCGGAGCCGTCCAGGGCGCCGGAGCGGATCGTGGCGCGCCCGGTGGCGGGGGCCTGGACCCACAGCACGCGTCCGCCGGCCAGGTGGGCGGAGTCGGCCAGGTTCTTCGGGTCGGCGGGCACGTACTGGGCGGTGACCTTGCCCTCGGCCAGGGAGTACACGGTCGGCGCGGTGACGTAGTCCTGGCCGGCCGTCCACCCCTCGGTCCAGGCGAGGGCGCCGCCGTTCAGGTCGAGGCCGGCGGCCTGGTGGCCCGCGGGCAGCGGGATCACGGTCTCCGGGGAGCCGTCGGCGTGGACGACGTGGATCCGGGTGGTGTCGGTGGCGAAGTCCCGGAGCGTGTAGACGATGTCGCCGCCGGCCGTCCGGATGTTGCCGGGCTGCTGGTTGGTGGAGCGGTAGACGCTGCGCACCGGGCCGGCGCCGGTCAGCGGCGCGCTCAGCAGCTCGAAGCCGAAGACGCCCTGGGCGTCCTTGCCGACGGCGAGCCACGCCGCGTTCGTGCCGTCGGTGGCGGCCCAGCTGTGGTACCGGCCGTCGTCGGGGCTCAGGCGCACGGGGGTGGCGCCGCCGGTGACGGTGCCGGTGTACAGGGCGGTGTTCTTGCGGGTGGCGTCGGTGTTGGCGAGCATCACCCAGTGGCCGTCGGCGACGACCGGGGCGGCCATGGTGGAGGTGATGCCGCCGAGCAGGACGCGGCTGTCCAGGCCCAGCTTGTGCTGCCAGCCGGCCTTGATGCCGTGGGCGTCGAACGCGTCGGCGACGGTGCGCAGCTGGGCGCGGGTCAGGCCGGTGGCGCGGCCGGCGGCCAGGACGGCGTTGCGGCCGGCGACGAAGTCGTCGAGCGGGGTCATGTACTCGGTGAGCGCGCGGTAGACGACGCGGTCGGCGGTGAGCGGGTCGAGGGTGCGGCGGATGTCCCACAGGGCGCCGCTGAAGATGGTGGAGTTGAGGTGCACGCCGGCGTTGTCGGAGGCCAGGGAGGCGCCGACGTAGGTGTCGACGGTGGTGCGGTGGTCGTCGAGGCGGCGGGTGGCACAGGCCTGCGGGGTGCCGGTGCGGCACAGGCCCTCGCCGAGCAGCGCGGCCCTGGGGTCGTTCATCGCGATGCCGCGGGCGGTGACCTCGACGGCGTTGCCGAAGTAGTCGGCGAGGCCCTCGTCCATGGCGCCGGACTGGCCGAGGTAGGCGAAGTTGGCGCTGTTGGCGATGACGCCGTGGGTCATCTCGTGGGCGGAGACGTCCAGGGCTGCGGAGAACGGGTAGTAGGTGTCGTTGCCTCCCCCGTAGATCATCTTGCTGCCGTCCCAGTAGGCGTTGGGAAAGGCGCGGCCGCCGGCGGTGACGTCGACGACGGAGACGATCGGGCCGTTCTTGCCGTCCAGGCCCAGGCGGCCCAGGCGGTCGCGGTAGAAGTCGTAGACGATCCCGGCGTTGACGTGCGCGTCGGTGGCGCCGTCGGTGCCGGTGGCGGCGGGGAAGTCGGGGGTCGGGGAGCTCGCCGGGTGGGCGTCGGCGGGGATGCGGCCGAAGTCGTCGACGTCGCGTCCGGCCGCGTCGTAGGTGGTGATCGCGGCGGGGCGGGTGAGGTCGGTGAACTGGTAACTGCCGTCCGCCTGGCGGGCGATGTTGACGTTGACGGACTTGCCGTGGACGTCGGGGGCGGTGCCGGTGGCGGGGGTGACGGTGGCCGGCGCCGGATCGGGGGCGGCCGCGGGGGGCGCGACGGCCTCGGGCCGCGCGGTGGCGGTGGACGGGGTGCGGGCGTCGTGGGCGAGGGCGACGACGCCGGCGGTGGCGTCCACGTAGACGTCGCGCGTGAGCGGGGTGCCGTCGGCGTCGGCGCCGCGCACGGTGTAGTGGCGGGTCAGCTTCCCCGCGCCGTCGGGCAGGATCACCAGGCCGGCGTCGGTGGCGGTGGCCTTGGCGCGGGCGGCGTCCGGCAGGGCGCCGAGGGCGGCGGTGCGCAGCAGCTCGTCCGGGACGGTGGGCGTGGTGGGGGCGGTGAGGCCGGTGAAGTACCTGCCGCCGACGGATTCGACGTGCTGGGCGGCGCCGTCGCCGGCGAGGTGGACGAGGTACTGGGCGCCGAGTACCGGGACGCCGCCCTCGTTCTGCTGGAAGCGGACGGTGCGGCGGCCGTCGGGGCTGCTCTCGGTGCCGGCCTCGGCGAGCTGGGCGGGGTCGACCCGGTAGCGGTCGCGGTGGGCGGCCAGGTGGGCGCGGGCGGCGTCGGCCGGGGCGCCGGGGGCGGGGTCGGCCAGGCCGGTGACCAGCTGCGGGGCGGCGGTGTCCTGGCCGGCGACCACGCCGGGGACGGGGTCGCCGGGGGCCTGCGCGGGCGCGGTGTCGGCGGCGGCCGTCGGGGCGGCGTAGCTGGCCAGGGCGGCCAGGCTCAGGACGGCGGCTATGCCGGCGCCGAGGGTCCTGGGCGTGCGGGCGTGACGGTGCACGGCGCTCCTCTCACGGAACGGGAACACGGATTCGGCCATGGCGCTCACCCGTCGCCGGTCGGCTGACGGTGCGCCAGGGCCACGCCACGAACATAAGCCATCGTTCTTTATATGTCGAACAACTACCTATCACTGGATGTCCGGCCCTGCTTCTTGCGCAGGACGTCGGGCCCGCCGACTTCCTGCGCAGGCGGGGATCAGGCGGCGCGCTGGCCGTGGAGGAGGAGGGGGACGGCGCGATGGGTGAGGGCTTCGGCGACGCGCGCGGCCTGGGCGGGGGCCATCACCTGGCCGAGCCGCTGGACGGGGACGAAGCGGGCACCGAGCAGGCCACTGCGGTGCTGGGGAGGGACGACGGGTTCCCGGGTGGTGGTGGCGCCGTCGAAGACGAGGTTGAGGCGCTCCAGGTAGCGGTCGGCGGCGGTGAAGTCGACCGCCAGGACGTGCGTGAGGCGCCGGGCGATACCGGTCTGCGCGAGGAGGTGGCGGGCGGCGGCCTCGTGCGGGGGCTCGTTGGGGCGGGCGGCGCCGCCGGGCAGGATGAGCCCGTCCATGTAGTCGGGGTCGACGAGCAGGACGTCGCCGTGGGGGTTGCGGACGAGGGCGAGGCAGCCGAGCCGGCACACGGGCGGCTTGGCGAGGAGGCGGGGGTCGCGCACGGGAGTGCTACTTCCTGTTCCGGAAACACCAGTTGATCAGGGCGGCGAAGCACAGCAGCCACAGGAGCCGAGCGGCCAGTTCAGTCGTCATCGGCGGCGAGGCGCTCGAAGTGCAGGCCCTTGCGGAGCAGTTCGACGATCCGGACGACGTCGGAGGCGCGGGCGGCCCCGAGGGAGACCAGGTAGCACCCGGTACGGCGCCCGTGCTCCCAGTCCACTTCGAGGGACGGCAACTTGGCCCCGCCGAGCGCGAGGACGGCGGCCAAGTCGTCGGCGACGAGGGCGGCTTCACGGCGCTGGTCGGCGGTCGCCCGGTTGAGCATCGAGGTCATCACGCACCGGTCCTGCGGTGCACCTCGAAGACCCGCCACGCCGAGAACGCGGCGCAGAACGAGGTGAACGAGGCGAGTTCACCCGAGGAACCACTGCGCAGCCACTCCCCCGTGACCTCGTTGCGCACCCGGTAGCACCGGGCCTCGGGGTCCCAGCGGACGCCGTAGCCGTGGAGTCTGGAAATCTGATCATTGGACATAGAGAGCCCTCCGCAATCGAGCCTTTACGCTCTGTCGAGAAAAGGGTTGCGGAACGCCCCTACCGTGGGGAAGCATCTGTAGTCGCCAGTTCAGGATGGTTCAGTTGGGAAGCACCGTGAACCGCAAGAACCTTGACCCCACGTCATCCCCGTACGCATCGCTCGGAATCCAGCTGCGCCGCTTCCGCGAGGCACGCAAGATGCTCCAGACCCAGCTCGGCGTCGCGATCTCCTACTCGGGCGCCTACATCTCCAGCATCGAACGGGGCGTCCGCGCACCCAGCCGCAAGTTCGTGGAGGTCGCCGATGCGTACCTGGACACTGGCGGCACCCTCGCCCTGATGCTCGACCAGCTCGAACACAGCATCCTGATAGAGGGATTCCCCGAGTACGCCGACAAGGAAGCAGAAGCCGTCGCGATCCGGCTCTTCGAGATCGGCGTCATCTCGGGGCTTCTTCAGACGCCGGAGTACGCAGCCGCCTACGAGCAGGCCTTCGTCAGGCGTGGGAGCGTCACCCAGCAACACGCCGACGAGCGGGTGAAATTCCTGCTCACCCGGCAGGCCAAGCTCGAACGCCCCTCGCCTCCCCACATCCACGCCGTACTGGACGAGTGGAGCCCGCGGCGCCCGATCGGGGGACGGTCCGTGATGATCGGCCAGCTCGCGCACCTTGAACGCCTCGCCAGCCAACCGAACATGACCATCCAGATCGCACCGATCAGCCTCGGTGAGAACCGCCCGTTCGCCCACCCTGTGACCTTGCTGACGATGCCCAACCGCTCTCTGCTCGGCTACTCCGAGACCCACCAGCGCGGCATTCTGGAACGCAATCCGGAAACCCTCGCCGGATGGGCCAGGGACTACGATCGACTCCAGGTTGAAGCGTTGCCCCTGGCCCCGTCGCTGGAGCTGATCCGCGCAGTACGGAAGGACTTCGAAAGTGAACCCTGACCTATCGAATGCTCGTTGGCGCAAGAGCACTTACAGCGGTGGCGGAGGCCAGTGCGTCGAGGTCGCGGACGGCTTCACCAGCGTCACGCCCGTCCGTGACTCCAAGGACCCGAGCGGCCCCGCGCTCGTCTTCCCCTCCGCCGCCTGGCAGTCCTTCATCACCGCCATCCGCGCTGGCGAGTTCGACGTCCGATAGTCACAGCTCGGCCCCGCCGCCCCACGCCTGGATGGCGGGGCCCCCTGCGCGCCGACGCACTGCCCAGAAGGGGACCAAATGCCCGCCAACATCAACTTGAGCACCGCCCACTGGTTGAAGTCGAGCTTCAGCCAACAAGGCGGCGACTGCATCGAGGTGGCTCCCGGCTTCACCGGCGTCATGCCCGTCCGCGACTCCAAGGACCCCAACGGCCCCGCCCTCCTCTTCTCCCCCACCGCCTGGCAGTCCTTCATCACCGCCGTCAACGCCGGCGAATTCGACGCCCGGTAGCAACCACCGCTCCCGGCCCGGCCGCCCCCACGCCTGGGGCGGCCGGGCTACCTGACGAGCCGCGCGACCCCTGGAAAGCGCCGGGCCGGACGGGGCCTTTTGTCCTGCCCTGATGTCCACTTGACGTCGATCAGCGAAGAGGGCCGGGCTCGTGCACATCGGTGCAACCCGCTCGACAACGGGAGTGACCATGGGCCTGACGTTCCTCGGCATCATCCCGAACACCCCGGACACGGACTCCCCGACGATCTGGCTGGACGAGGAGACCGGAGACCTGCTGACGCCGCACGAGGAGTACCGGGTCCACTGACCAGCGACCATGGCTGTCTCACCGTCCTCAAGTGCCCAGCAGGCCCGGCAGGTTCTCGCGAGCCGACTCACGGAGCTCTGCCGGGATGCCGGGCTGACCGGGCTCGGCGTCGCCCGCCTGTGCGGCTGGCATCCGTCGAAATCGTCCCGGATCATGAACGCCCGAACGCCACCGTCCGCCGACGACATCCGGGCGTGGTGCCAGGCATGTGGGGCGGAGGATCAGACCGAGGATCTGATCGCCTCACTGCGGACCGCAGAGGACATGTGGGTCACCTGGCGGCGCATGGAGCGGTCCGGGCTGAAACAGGCACAGGAAGCACGGTTGCCGCTGTACCAGCGGACACGACGTTTCCGCTGTTACTCGTCATGGCTTGTGCCCGGACTCATCCAGACTCGCGGCTACACCGAGTCCGTGTTGCGCTCCGTGCAGCGGCGCAGGGTTGAGGTGGACGACGTGGCCGAGGCCGTGACGGCCCGCATGGAGCGTCAGGCCGTGCTCCACGAGGGAGGACGACAATTCGCCTTCCTCATGGAGGAGTCGGTCCTGCGGAACGGCCTGGGCGGGGCCAAGGTGTTGGCAGGGCAGCTCGGCCACCTGCTGACGGTCGGCTCGCTGCCGAGCGTGAGCTTGGGCATCGTGCCCGATCGGCCGGCTCGCTCGCGGATGCCGGTCGAAGGGTTCTGGATCTTCGACGCGGCACAGGTGAACGTCGAACTGGTCTCGGGCTACATCACGATCACGCAGCCGAGCGAGGTCGCGGCCTACGCCGACACCTTCGCCGAACTTGCCGACATGGCGGTCTACGGCCCGGATGCCCGCTCCCTGATCACCTCGGCGGTCAACTCCCTCGGGTGAATCCGTGCAATCTCGTGCAACGTCATGGATTCCAACTGGCTTGCCTTCCTAGCGTGTTGCCATACCTCGCAGCACAAGGAGGCACCAGGATGAGCACGCCGCCCGCCCCGCCACCCCCGCCCGCGCCGCCCGGCCCGGGGCCGATGATCCCGGTGGCCCCGCGCACCAACTGACCGGCACCACCGAGCGAGAGGAACTCCGACATGGGCAAGCACGGAGACGGCAAGGGCGGCTCGTCCGGGGACAAGAAGCAGTCCCCGAAGGAGTCGGACGGCCAGTGGACCAAGCCCGTTCCCCCGAAGAAGTGAGCGCCAACCGATGGACGAGTACGTACAGTTGCTGGCCGATCTGACCGAGGCCGGCGCGCTGGGCGAGGAGTGGCGGGGCGCGTTCGAGCGCGCCCCGCGCTCTGCCTTCATTCCGGACACCGTGTGGGCCCCGGACGACGATGCCCCGACCGGCTACGAGCGGGTCACGAAGGCCGACGCCCCGGACGCCTGGTGGTCGCTGGTGAACACCGACGGCGTGGTCGTCACGCAGGTCGACGACGGGAGGGCGGACGGGCCGGGCATCGCCACGTCGTCGGCGTCCATGCCGTCCCTGGTCGCGACCATGCTCCGCCACCTGGACGTGCGGGACGGACACAAGGTGCTCGACGTCGGCACCGGAACCGGCTGGACGAGTGCCCTGCTGTGCGGCCGGCTCGGCGACGATCGGGTGACCACGGTCGAAGTCGATCCGGCCATCGCCGCCGAGGCGGCGCTGAGGCTCGCGGCCGCCGGATTCGCGCCCGAGCGCGTCGTCGGCGACGGGCTGGCGGGGTGGTCCTGCGCCGCCCCCTACGACCGCATCCACTCGACGGCAGCCGTCCGCCGGGTGCCCTCCGCCTGGATCGAGCAGACCCGCCCCGGCGGCATCATCGTGACCCCTTGGGGCACCCCGTACGCCAATGCCGGGCTGCTGCACCTGATGGTCGGCCGGCCGGGCGAGCCCTCGCACGGCCGATTCGTCGCCAACGTGAGCTTCATGTGGATGCGGGCACAGCGGCCGCACGCCGTGGTCGAACCGGTCGGTGTGTCGGACCACCGGGGACCCTCCGCGATGGACCCGGAGTTGGCCCTGGAGGACGTGAACGCCGCCTTCGCCATCGGCCTGCGGGTGCCAGGCGTCCGGTACGAACACGTCTGGGACGACGCCGACCCCAGCGGTACCTACCGCATGCAGCTCTCGGACGGCGCAGGGTCGTGGGCATCCGTCCGCCACACCGCGTGGGACGCCGAGGACGCCGTTCACCAGTCCGGGGCCCGCCGGCTGTGGGACGAGATCACGAGCGCCCGCCTGTGGTGGCTGGAGGAGGGCAAGCCCGACCTCCACCGGTTCGGCGTGACCATCGCCCTGGACGGCGCGCAGTCCGTCTGGCTGGACGACTCCGGCAACCCCGTGGCCTGACCTTCACCCGGCCCCGTGGCCGCGCCCAGCAGCAGGGCCCCCGCAGCGGCGAGCCGGCGGGGGAACGTTCGGCGGGTGAACCTCCGGCGGGCGGCCGACGTCGTTGGCATGGGTGGCGCTGTAGGAACGGAACGTCGAAGTCCGCCCCGAAGCGGGTTTCACCGGCCCATCGGTGACATCGAATTCCTGTAGCGAGTGTTTCGTTCACGTATCGGGGGATCTGGGATGATCGCCCGTGGTGCGCGAACGGACGGAGGGACTGGGGAACATGGTCGGTGTGGTGCTGGTGGCCGTACTGGTGCTCGTCGGCGGCGGGTGCGCGTGCGTCGTGTGGGCGCAGCGCGGCGGGCCGGGGTGGGTGCGGGTGGTGGCGGCGGTGACGCTGGGGGCGGGCGAGCTGGTGCGTTCGGCGGCGAAGGCGCGCCGGCGGCGGGGGCCGAACGGCAGCGGCGGCGACGCGGGCGTCCTCGGCGGCGGCTGCGGGAGCGACGGCGGCGGCAGCGGCTGTTCGTGAGGACGGGCCCGCGCCGCCGGGTGCGCTGCGAAAGCTGGTGGTGCGGCGCATAGGAGAACGCGACTCTTTTCCCGGCATGTTCGCGTCTTTAGGCTCGCCCCATGGGTTCGGACAGCGCGGGAGGGGGCGGCATGAATGGTGCACGGAGTTCCGTTCCGCTGTCCCTTTTCTGTTTCCACCAGGCCGGCGGGGGGATTTCCGCATTCGCCGGCTGGCAGCGCAGGATCCCGGCCGGGGTCAGGGTGGTCCCGGTCCCGCTGCCCGGCCGGGACGGCGAATGTCCGACGGACTTGGGCGAGCTGGTGGCGGCCGTCAACGACGGGGTCGTCGGCGAGGCGCTGCGGGTGCGGCGCGGCGAGCCCTTCGCGTTCTACGGGCACAGCATGGGCGCTCTCGTGGCCTATCACCTCGCGAGGCTGCGGGCGTCCCTGGGGCAGTGCCCGCCGCAGCGTCTCATCGTCGGGGCGTACCCCGCTCCGCACCTGCCGCACCGGCTCTCCCACGCTCCGGACCTTTCCGACGACGCGCTCCTGGAGCTGTGGCAGCGGCTCGACGGGGCCGCCTGGCGGGGCGCCGGGGATCCCGGATGGGCCTCGCGGACGCTGGCGGCCTTCCGCTCCCATCTGCGGATCATGGGCACCGGTTCGCCCGTCGGCCTGCCCGGCGCGGGGGACCGGACCGGGCGGCTGCCGTGTCCCATCGAGGTGTTCACCGGTGTGGACGACCCGCTGGTCACGGCCGCGGAGGCCCGTGCCTGGCGGCTGCACACGAGCGCCGGTTCCCGGGTGCACGAGATCCCCGGTGGTCATTTCTTCCCCCGCGAATCGAAGGAAGCGTTCTTCGGCCGTCTTTCGGCCGTCCTCGCGCGTGCGCTCGAACGCCACGCCCGACCTGCGTGACGTGACGTGGCGTGATGTGGCATGGCGTGAAGGGGCGTGAAAATCCGTCCACCGCAGCTCCACCACGGTCCCGGCGGAGCTGGATAAACCGACCGGCAACAGGAGGATCGTTGTACCCCGAGAATCTGGAATTTGGCGCCTTCTTGTCCCCGATGCACCCGCTCGGCGAAGATCCCACGTTGCAGTTCCAGCGCGATCTGGAGTTCATAGAGCTGCTCGATCGCCTCGGTTACGCGGAGTTCTGGATCGGCGAGCACCATTCGATGGGCTGGAACACCATCGGTGTCCCGGAACTCCTGGTCGCGGCGGCGGCCGAGCGCACCCGCCGGATCAGGCTGGCCACCGGTGTCATGACGCTGCCGTACCACCACCCCTTCATGGTCGCGAGCCGCGCCGTCCACCTCGACCACCTGACGCGCGGGCGCTTCGTGCTCGGGGTCGGCGCCGGGGGGATCCCGACCGACGCCCGCATGCTCGGCCGCGAGATGAGCGAGCTGCGCGCGATGTTCCGGGACTCACTGGAGGCCGTCGTCGAGCTGATCAACGGTGAGGAGCGGGTCACCAGGAAGACGCCGTGGTTCACCCTGCAAGACGCCAAGCTCCAGCTCGCGCCGTACCGCAGGAGCGGGCTGGAGATCGCCGCGGCCAGTGTCGCCTCCCCCAACAGCATGAAGCTCTCCGGGCGTTACGGGATCAGCACCGTGTCCTTCGGCGCTCCGCGCCCGGGCCACCCGCGGCCGGACATGAAGCGCCAGTGGGCGTTCGCCGAGGAGGCGGCCGCCGAGCACGGCACCACCGTCGACCGCAGGAACTGGCGGATCACCCTGCCGGTGTACGTGGCCGAGACCCGGGAACAGGCCCTCGCCGACGTCCGGGAGGGGTACGACCGCTGGGCGTACGGCTACTGGGGCGACGTCCGGGGCCTCGACGTCGACATCCCCGGTGTCAAGCGTTCGCAGGCCCTGGAGGCCGCCGTCGACGCGGGCAGCGCGATCGTCGGCTCCGTCGAGGACGTGGTCGCCGGCATCGAGCGGCTGCGCGAGGAGGTGGGCGGTTTCGGCACGCTGCTGGTCTACGCCCAGGACTGGGCCGACTGGGAGCGGACGCGGCGCAGCTACGACCTCCTCGCGCGGTACGTGGCGCCGCACTTCACGGGCTCCACGCGGCGGCTGTACGAGTCGGTCCAGTGGTACAAGGACAATCGCGACCTGTTCCCCCAGCTGATCCCGTAGCACCCGCACGAGCCCACGACCACCCCACGACCACCGCACGACCCCGCAGCCATCGCACGTTCCCGCAGCCCCCACACCCGCGTACGCGCCCCGCATCCGCGTACGCGCCCCCGGACCCCGGTCGCCAGGCGCAGCCCCTGGTGGCCGGGGTCCGGGCGTCGGCGGGCGGCGCCGGTGGCGGCGGGGGTCAGCCCTCCCGCGCGGCCGCCCCGACGATCGCGGCCAGCAGGCCGGGGAAGGCGGCCTCCAGGTCGTCGCTGCGCAGGGTGTTCATCTTGGACGTGCCGACGTAGTACTGCCTGATCACGCCGGCGTGGCGCAGCACCCGGAAGTGGTGGGTGCCGGTGGAGCGGGTCACCGCGATGTCGAAGGTGCCGCACGCGATGTCCTGTGGAGCTTGGGCGAGTTGGCGCACGATGCTCCGTCGCACGGGGTCGACGAGCGCTTCCAGCACGCCCTGGAGGGTTATCGCGTCGGCGTCGGGGTGGTCGGTGATGCGTTCCGTGGTGGTCCGTGCGGTCACAGCTGGCCTCTCCTCATCGGGTCTCCTCGGCCTCATCGTATGGCAGCCATCAAAGGTTGACGGTCATCATAGTTTGACAGTCATCATCATATGGGCTTTAGTGAGGGAACAACGTGACGTGACGTCAAAGTGCTTGCGTGTCACGGGCTTTCGCAGGCAGCTCCGATGCCGATCCACCAGGAGATGAGCAATGACCACTGCCCAGGCCGGGGCAGCACCGGCCTCCTCCCCCTCTGCCGTGCGCCC
This sequence comes from Streptomyces sp. SP17BM10, assembly GCF_036322405.1. NCBI lineage: Bacteria > Bacillati > Actinomycetota > Actinomycetes > Kitasatosporales > Streptomycetaceae > Streptomyces > Streptomyces sp. SP17BM10. Next base: position 17,987 of record NZ_JAQYXB010000562.1, read on the forward strand.
CGACGTGCCCAGCGGTCTGAAGATCGCGGCGCTGGCCACCGGCTTCGTCATGGCGACCCTCGACGTCACCGTGGTGAACGTCGCCGGGGCCACCATCCAGGAGAAGCTGGGCACCTCGCTCAGCCAGCTGACCTGGATCGTCGACGGCTACGTCCTCACCTTCGCCTCCCTGCTCATGCTCGCCGGCGGGCTCGCCAACAGGCGGGGTGCCAGGACCGTCTACATGTGGGGCATGGCGGTGTTCTTCCTGGCGTCCCTCGCCTGTGCGCTGTCCCCCAACGCCGCGTTACTGATCGCCGCGCGGCTCGTCCAGGGCGCGGGCGCGGCGCTGTTCATGCCCAGTTCGCTGTCGCTGCTGGTCTTCTCCTTCCCGGAGAAGCGCGAGCGCACCAGGATGCTCGGCCTGTGGTCGGCGATCGTGGCCACGTCGTCGGGCCTGGGCCCGACCATCGGCGGCCTGATGGTGAGCGCCTTCGGCTGGCAGTCCATCTTCCTGCTCAACCTGCCCGTCGGCGCGATCGGGGTGTTCATGACCCGCCGCTACATCGCCCCCGTCGAGGGACGCGCCACGAAGCTCGCCGTCCCCGGGCACATCACCTGGATCATCGCCCTGGCCGCGGTGAGCTTCGCCCTCATCGAGGGCCCCCAGCTGGGCTGGACGGCACCGGCCGTGCTCGCGTCCTACGCGGTGGTGGTGGTCGCGGCGGCGCTCCTGATCGGCCGTGAGCGCCGGGCGGAGAACCTCGTCATGCCGTGGAGGCTCTTCCAGGGGCCGCGCTTCGCCGGGGCCAACCTCGTGGGCTTCCTGTTCAACTTCGCCCTGTTCGGCTCCACCTTCATGCTGGGCCTCTACCTCCAGCACGCGCGCGGCGCCGACCCGTTCCAGGCGGGACTGGAGCTGCTGCCGATGACGATCTTCTTCCCCATCGCGAACATCGTCTACTCGCGGATCTCCGCGCGCTTCGCCAACGGCCCGCTGCTCGCCGTCTTCCTGCTGGTGGCGGGGGTGGCCTCGCTGACGATGACGACGATCTCGCCCACCACGCCGTACTGGGTGATCGCCCTGGCCGTCGGCATCGCCAACATCGGTGCCGGCATCATCTCCCCGGGCATGACCGCCGCCCTCGTGGACGCGGCGGGCCCGGAGCACGCCAACGTCGCGGGATCGGTCCTCAACGCCAACCGCCAGCTCGGATCGCTGGTCGGCATCGCCGCCATGGGCGTCGTGCTGCACACCGTCACCGGGTGGAACCGCGGCGCCGCCGTGTGCTTCCTGGCCGTCGGCACCGCCTACCTCGCCGGGTCCCTGATCGCCTGGCAGCTCATCGCCCGTCCGGAACGGCGCACCGCGGCCGCGGCCGCCTGAGGCCTCCGACGGCCGCGGCCGCCCACGCGAACGCTCGGCCGGGGATCCCCGGCCGAGCGTTCGCGCACGGTGCGGCGCCCGCCTCACCCCCTCCGGGAGGCGAGGAGGCCCAGCACCTGCCGCACCCGGTCCTCGAGCGTGCCGGTGACCCGGTGGACCGGGCACCGCAACTCCTCGAGCGTGTCCAGCAGCAGCCGGTCGGACACCGCGCGGAAGTGCTCGCTGATCGGGCGGTGCCCCTGCGGCAGCGGTACCTCGGCCGGCAGGTGGACCACCAGGTCGTATCCGTCGAGGACGTGCTGCTTGGCCAGCAGGCCGATCTGGTCGGCGACTTCCTCGTACGGCACGGTCGCCGGCGGGCGCGGCGCCCGGTCCAGCCGTGCCGGGGGCTCGGGCAGGCGGCCGAGGACCAGCCGCACCTTGGTGTAGACCCACTCGTGCAGGACGGATCCGTCCGACACGAACCCGTCCGCCAGCAGCGCCTCGTCCACGGCCCGTTCGGTGAACCGGCGGACGGCCAGCTGCAGCAGTTGCGGCACCGTGCAGTCCTCCAGCGAGCGGCCCTCGGCGCCCAGCGGATCCCGCATGGCGCGGCCGTGGGTGCGCGCAAGACCGAGCCGGCGCGTCAACTCCCCGGTGAGCGTGGTCTTGCCGTTCCCGTACGCGCCGACGACGGCGATCCTCGGGCCCCGGGCGCCGGCGCCGGTCACCGGTGACTCCCCGACGGGAGCCACCCGGCCGGGAGCCACCCCGCCGCCGACCCCCAGGCCGGGAGCCGCCCCGCCGCCGACGGCACGTCCTCCAGCCGCCGCCAGCCCCGGGCGGCCGCCAGACGCCGCATGCCCGGATCGTCGCCGACCACCACCGGCGTGCCCACGAGTTCCAGCAGCGGCACGTCGGACAGGTGGTCACCGTAGGCGTGGGAGTCGGCGAGCGAGAGCCGGCGCTCGTCGGCCAGGGCCCTGACCGCCGCGGCCTTGTGCTCGCCGATCATCGGCGCCGCGACGGTGCCCGTGCACACCCCGTCGCGCACCTGCGGCCGGGAGCACAGGACGACGTCGGCGCCGAGGTGCTCGGCGAGCGGGGCCAGGCAGGCGGGGAAGGAGCCGGACACGAGGACCGTCAGGTCACCGGCCCGCGCGTGGGCCCGGAAGGCCGCCAGCGCCGGGGCGTTGAAGAAGCCGGGGTCCGCGCGGCGTTCACGGAACCAGCTCTCGCCCTCGGCGAGCAGCACCGACTCCTCGATGCCGCGGTAGACCCGGTAGTACTCCCGGCAGGCCTCGGCGCGGTCCGCGCCGGCCGCCGTCATGGCGCGCAGTCGCCCGCGCAGCGCCTCGGCGTCTGCCGCCCGGCCGCGCGCGGCCATGTGGTGGGCGAGAAAGCCGAACATGGTCGTGGTGGTGGTCAGCGTGCCGTCGACGTCGAAGAACGCCGCCGGCCTGGGGATGGTAGTCATGTCCTCCTGCCTGGAGTCGGATCGCACGAGCGGCCCGGAAGGGACCGGGGTCCCGCGGCGAGGGGGCGTCAGGCCGCCACCGCCAGGACCTTGGCGGCCACCAGGGCGGCCGCCCCTTCGATGGTCGTGCTGGCGACGAGCTCCTCGTCGGTCACCTCGACGCCGAACTCCCGGGTGAGGATGACGGCCAGCTCCACGAGCACCAGCGAGTCGAACTCCAGGGACTCGAAGTCGGTGTCCGCCGACAGCTCCCTGTCCTCGGTGTCGAAGTTCTCCGCGAGGATCGCCACAATGCGCGCCGCGGTGGACTCGGTCATGCCCCGGCCTCCTTCGTGAGGGTGTGTCATGTCGGATACGTACGGGTCCGGCCCCTCACAGGGCCGGGATGTCCGGCCAGACCAGGGCGGTCGATCCCCAGGTGAGCCCGCCGCCGAACGCGGCCAGCAGCACCCGGTCGCCCGCCGCCAGGCGCCCTTCGCCCGCGGCGCGCGACAGCGCCAGGGGGATGGAGGCCGCCGAGGTGTTGCCCACCCGGTCCAGGTCCGTCACGGCGCGGTCCCGGTCCAGGTCGAGCTGGTCGCACACCGCGTGCAGGATCCTGACGTTGGCCTGGTGGCCGACGAAGGAGTCGACGGACCCCGGGGTCCAGCCCGCGCGCGCCAGGACGTTGCGCGCCGACTGGGCCATGCGCTCGACGGCGTGCCGGAAGACCGGCTTGCCCTGCATCGTGAAGTACCGCCCGGCGGGCGGCGCGTCCACGGGCGCGGTGCGGGCGCGGGAGCCGCCGCCGGGGACGACGATGAGGTCGCGCCGGCTGCCGTCGCTGCCGAGGTCGAACCCGAGGAGCGCCCCGCACTGCCCCGCCTCCCCCGCCCGCAGCACCACGGCCCCCGCACCGTCCCCGAAGATCACCGACGTCGTCCGGTCCTGCGGATCGAGGATGGTGGAATAGGTCTCGGCACCGATGACCAGCGCACTGTCCACGAGCCCGGCCTCGATGTGGGCCGCCGCCGAGGCGAGCCCGTAGACGAACCCGCTGCACACCGCCGCGATGTCGTACGCCGCGACCGGACCGAGGTCCAGCCGGGCGGCGACCTCCGGCGCGGTGGCCGGGCAGGGGTGGTCGGGCGTGGTGGTCGCGAGCACGACCAGGTCGACCGCGTCCACCCCGGCGGACTTCAGCGCGTGCCGCCCGGCGGTCACGGCGAGGTCGCCCGTGGACTCGCCGCGGACCCAGTACCGCTGGCGGATCCCGGTCCTCGACCGGATCCACGCGTCGGAGGTGTCCAGGCTCTCGGACAGCTCCTCGTTGGTGACCAGCCGTGAGGGCAGCGCCGACCCCAGACCGCCCAGGACCGCGGCCCCGGTCATACCGCCACGACCGGCGTGCGCTCGGTCTCCGCGGTGGTGTCGAGCTTCGCGTAGTCCTCCTGGGCCCGCGCGATGGCCTCCTCGATGGACATCTTCGGCGCGAAGCCGTAGATGTCGAGGATCTTCTCCAGCCGCTCCGGAATGGTGCCGCCGACGACGTGCACCGGGATCTCCAACTCGCTCAGGACCTTCAGCAGCATCTCGTCGGCGAGCGTGCGGAAGCGCTCGCTCACCGGGCGGTGCCCGTCCTCGACCAGGGGGAACTCGATGGGAAGGTGGACGAAGGAGTCGTACGACGCCTTGGCGTGCTGCTTCGCGGGGACGCCCATCTGCTCCATGACCCGGGAGAAGAAGCGGATCTCGTCCGTCATCTCCACGTTCTCCAGGCTCACCGACTCGTTCGGGTTGATGCCCACCAGCACGCGGACCGTCCCGTAGCACCACTCGTGCAGCGACGACCCGTCGGAGACGAAACCGGCGGGCAGGTGGCTCTCGTTGACGGCGCGCTCCTGGTTGCGGCGCATGATCAGCATGATGATCTCCGGGGCGGTGCACTCCTCGAGCGTCTTGCCCGGCACCGAGACGGGCAGGAGCTCACGCATCGTCTTCGCCGCGCTGCGCTCCAGGCCGGTCAGGTGCGAGACCGCCATGGTGGTGAGGGTCTTGCCCACCGAGTAGGTGCCGGAGATGGCCAGGTTCATGTCTGCTCCTCTTTCCAGGTTCGGTGTGTAGGGGCCGGTGATGTACGGGCCGGTGAAGGACCGGCCGGTGAAGGACCGGCCGGTGGTGTTCGGGTCACGCCGAGGGGATCCGGTGGGCGACCGCGCATCGCAGGCCCACCCCGCAGAAGTCGCCCACGATGTCGGCCGACCGCCACGTCTCCCCCTTGCCGTTCGTCAGGAGCCGGGTCCGCTCCAGCCGGGCACTCGTCGGCTCGAGGGCACCGATCCGCCGGCGCAGCGGATCGAGCTCGAGGACCGTCTCCCGCATCCAGAGCGTGTCGCTCCGCGCCCGCGGCAGGTCGTCCAGCGCGTACAGCAGGAGCTGGCCCAGCTGCAGTCCGATCACGAAGCAGTCGATCGGCGACGCGGACGCGTGGTGCGCGCCTTCGAGGCCGGCCCCCGCCTGCGCGGCGCCGCCACCGGTCTCCACGCGCACCAGGGCCTGCGCCCTGAGCCGGCCGATTTCCACGTCGACGTCCCCGACCAGCTGGCGCCGGAACCGGAAACCCTCGCCGAAAAGCCGCGGCCGGGAATCACCGAGGAGTTCCTCCGGTGATTCGTAGAATCCCGGCCCGGTGTTCCCGGCGCCCTCCTCGTGGCTGATCCGGTACCGGGCGCGCAGGGTTCCCACCCGGCAGTCCACCGTCGTCGTGAACCGGTTCTCCGCCTCTTCCGCCCGCCTGGTCTCCACCAGCCGGGCGGAGGCCGGGAAATCCTCCAGGTCGTCCTCGACCGGGCTCGTTCCGGCCTTGATGCGAACGCGTTCCAGCAGCGCCCGGCCGCGCTGCTCCGCCCCCAGGCCCAGGACGTGCGCCAGCTGGACCTCGGCGAGCTGCGCCCCGACGGCCAGGACGTCGACGGTCGACAGGTGCGGCCGCTGGTCCGTGTCGCCCTTGCGCGACCAGTCCACCGGGTAGCCGACGCCGACGCGGGCCCCGACCTGTGGCACTCCGTCCGCGCCGGCGGTGACGCGCAGCGCACGCACGCGGTGCTCGGCCCGTTTGAAGCCCTCGCCGAAGAAACGTTTCTCCCTCGGTCCCAGGACATCATCGATCGACCTGTACGAGATCCTTTCCGGGCCCGTTCCGATGGTCGCCATATACCTATCTCTCCCGAGGGTCGCGCAACAGGCTCAGTTGATGTCGAAAAGTATCCCAGGGAATTCCGGACGGATTCCAGAGACGAACTCTGCTGGCAGCGCATCTGGTGGTGGCGGCAATAATAGGAATGCGGCCCACACTTGTCTCTCCGGGGAAATGACGCGAAGGTTTGCCGGAGACCGGAGACGGAGAGGGCCATATGACTAGGCAGATGCTGGCCATCAGCCAGCGGCAGTTCGGCGGACCGGATGTGCTCACGGCGGTCACGGCGGACCGGCCGCAGCCGGGTCCCAACGAGATCCTGGTGCGGGTGCACGCGACGGCCGTCAACACGGTCGACTGGCTCACCCGCGCCGGCGGCGGCCTCGGCACCCTCGGCGAGCCCCCGTTCATCCTCGGCTGGGACGTGTCGGGCACGGTCGAGTCGGTCGGCCTCGGCGTCACCCTGTTCGCCCCGGGCGACGAGGTCGTCGGCATGCCCCGCTTCCCGTACCAGGCGGGTGCCTACGCGCAGTACGCGGCCGGCCCCGCACGGCACTTCGTGCACAAGCCCGACCGGCTCGGCCACGTCGAGGCCGCGGCCCTGCCGCTGGCCGGGCTCACCGCGTGGCAGGCGCTGGTCGACACCGCGCACCTGGCCGCCGGGCAACGCGTGCTGGTGCACGGCGCGGGCGGGGACGTCGGCCACCTCGCCGTGCAGATCGCCAGGGCACGCGGAGCCCGGGTGGCGGGAACCGCCCGGCGGACCCACCATCCCGCACTGGGCGCGCTGGGCGTGCAGGAGGTGGTCGACCCCACCGAGACGGACTTCGGCGAGGCGCTGCGCGATGTCGATGTCGTCCTCGACACCGTGGGCGGCGACTGCGCGGCGCGCTCGCTGTCCGTCCTGCGGCCGGGCGGGCTCCTGGTCACCGTGCCCGCTCCGCCCTCGGCGGCGCTGGCGGACCGGGCGGCCCGGCTGGGCGTGCGGACGGCGTTCGTGCTGGTGGAGCCGGACCGGTCGGGCCTGTCGGAGCTGATGGGCCTGGTGCGCGGCCGGCTCCTGCACCCCGTGGTCGACACCGTGCTGCCCCTGACCCGTGCCACCAGGGCCCACGAACTCGGGGAGTCGGGCCGGGCGTTCGGGAAGGTCGTGCTGACCGCGGGCGCGCATGGCTGACGGGAGAGCCGGCGGGGGCTCCCGCCGGCCGTGCGTCGCTCAGTCGAGGGTGTCGAGCATGCCCGCGCTGAAGTCGACCAGTTCGCCGAGCCGTCCGGCGCGGACCTTCACCGGCCACGCCGGGTCGGCGAGCAGCGCCCGGCCCACCGCGACGAGGTCGAACTCGCCCTTCGCCAGCCGCTCGGCCACCTGGTCGACGTCGTCCGGCCGGGCGCCCTTGCCGTCGAGGTAGGTGAGGAAGTCGCTGTCCCTCAGGCCGACGGAGCCCACGGTGATGGTGGGCCGCCCGGTGACCTTCTTGACCCAGCCGGCGAGGTTGAGCGGGGCCCCCTCGAACTCGGGCTGCCAGAAGCGGCGGGTCGAGCAGTGGAAGACGTCCACGCCCGCGTCGGCCAACGGGCCCAGCAGGAGAGCCAGTTGGTCCGGGTCGTCGGCGATCCTGGCGGTGTAGTGGCCGACCTTCCACTGGGAGATCCGCAGGATGATCGGGACGTGCGCGCCGACCGCGCGGCGGCACGCCCGCACCACCTCGACGGCGAAGCGGGTGCGCCCCGTCAGGTCGCCGCCGTAGCGGTCGGCCCGCCGGTTGGTGGTCGCCCAGAGGAACTGGTCGATGAGATAGCCGTGGGCGGCGTGCAGTTCGACCGCGTCGAACCCGATCCGCCGGGCGTCGCGGGCGGCGCGCGCGTACGCGTCGATGATCTCCTGGATGTCGTTTTCGGTCATGATCCGGCCGGTGGCGGGGCCGGATCCGGTGTCGGCGGCCCGCGAAGGGTCGATCCCGGAGGGGCTGGTCAGCGGAAAGCCGTCCGGCACCGCGGCCAGCGCGCGTTCGCGGGGCATTCCCCACAGCAGCGGGTCCAGGCCGACGTGCATGAGCTGGGCCGCGATCCGCCCGCCGGCGCCGTGTACGGCCCCGACCACCCGGGCCCAGCCGGCGAGCGCCTCGCCACCGTGCAGGCGGGGGACGGCCGAGCGGCTCTCCGCACCGGGATGGTCGATCGCGGCGCCTTCGGTGATGATCAGTCCGACTCCGTGCTCGGCACGGCGTGCGTAGTAGGCGGCGACGTCCGCCCCCGGGACGCCGCCCGGGCTCAGTTCCCGGGTCATGGGCGCCATGACGATCCGGTTCTCGAGGGTCAGCGAACCCATCCGGAACGGAGTGAAGAGCGGGGCCGCCGCGGCTGAGACGGGGTCTGCGGTGCGCATGGGAGGTTCTTCCTTTCCGTGACTTTCCCTGGCTTTCCGTGGCTTTCCGTGAGCGGTCCTCCGGTCGAGGGGGTCCGGCCGGTCACCGGCCGCCGGCCGGGCGGCCGGTGACCGGCCGGGCCGTCAGCCGGCCAGTCCGGCCGCCACCGCGAGGTCGGCGGGGGTGAACATGTGGGGGAAGACGGCGCCGCCCGGGTCGAGCGGGGCCGAGGCGTCGAGCCCGCCGAGGTCCACGGGGGTGAACCCGGCGTCGCGCACCAGGCCCGCGACGAGGTCCTTGGCCCCGGAGTCGTCCCCCGCGTACGCCATGCCCCAGAAGTGCCGCTGCTGCGTTCCGCGCGACCACAGCAGTTCGTCCATGACGTGGGTGAACGCCCGCACCACCGTGGCGTCGGGCAGTTCCCGGGCGGTGCGGCGGCCCTGCGTGAGACCGGGATCGAGCGTGGAGACGATGCGGCCCTCGTCGGACAGCGCCATCGGGTTGGTCGCGTCGATGACGATCTTTCCGGCCATCCCGGCGCGGGCCGCGGCCGGCAGGTCGGCCCAGCCCGCGTGGGGGAAGGACAGCAGCACGACGTCGCTCGCGGCCACCGCGCCGGCGAACGTGGCGGCGTGCGCCCGGTCGCCCAGTGAGGCGGTGAGGTCCGCGAGGCGCTCCGGGGTCCGGGAGCCGAACGTCACCCGGTGGCCGGCCGCCACCCAGTGCCGTCCGATCGGGCGGCCGATGTTGCCCGCGCCGAGGACTCCGATCCGCAGCGTCGAACGTGTGTCGCTCATGTCAGTTGCTCCTCCGTCTTGCCGGGTGTGTTCGCGCCCTCGCGCGGGGCGGGGCAGCGCGGGACGTGCGGGTGCGGGGTCCTGTGACGCGCGATCAGCGGACGTGGTCCCGGGGCGTGTCGGCGCCGCGCCGGCCGTCCGGCACGTACAGCATCAGCCGCAGGTCGGAGTGCTCCAGGAGGCCCAGCGTCACCTGCTCGTACCGGACGCTGCCGACGGCGGGGCACCGTATGTGCATGCTGACCACCGAGGTGTCACAGGTCTCGTGCCGTTCCCAGAGCCTGGCGAACTCGCCGTCGGCCTCCGAGAGCCGCTGGGCGATCTCGTCGAATTCCGGGTCCTCCGGGTACCGTGCCGCCAGGATCCTGAACTGGCCCACCAGGCGGCCGGCCAGGTCGGCCCATTCCGGATACCTCTCCCTGGCGGCCGCATCCAGGAAGAACGCCGCGAGGTAGTTCTCCCGGTCGGAGGTGACACCGAGCAGGGAGCGCGCCTCCGCGTTGACCGCCAGGGTGTTCCAGTGCCGGTCGACCACCAGCGCCGGCGCCGGGAGCCAGCCGTCGACGACGAGCTGGAGCCGGTCCATGTCCTGGTCGCGCATCAGCGGTGCGGCGGCCGCCTGGGGCGGATTCATCCCCGCGAGTCGATAAAGGTGCGCGCGTTCCGTCTCGTCCAGCCGCAAGGCACTGCTGATCGCGTCCAGTATGCCGTCCGATACCTTGATATCCCTCCCCTGCTCGAGCCACGTGTACCAAGAAGCACTGACCCCCGCTAAAACAGCGACTTCTTCCCGACGCAGCCCGGGGGTGTGGCGCCGGCCGGCGCCGAACAGCCCGACGTCATCAGGAGAGAGCCGTGCCCTGCGCGACCGCAGGAAGTGGCGGAGCACTTCGCGCTTTCTTCCGGGACCAACCGCCCTAGAACTATTGATCGCCACGCCGTTGATGCTACGGCCCGCCCGGCGAGCACGTCAAACATTGAACGATCCTTTCACATCCGCCACTTGCGGACGGCCGGATTCTATTGGGTGAAACATTTCGGCAACACGGAAAATCTGGTGGCGCCACCAATAGCCGGACCACTGCTGGGAGATAACGACCCTGGCGGAACCCGGCAGCGGTCCGGATACTCGTACCCGACGCCATCGGATTGGAGTTGGGGCATGACCGACGCACTGCGCGACCGGAACGAAATCATAGAGCTGTGCGCACGCATGGGCTGGCATCTCGACCACTGCGAATGGGACGAACTGGCCGATCTGTTCACCGACGAGATATCCCTCGACTACACGAGCCTCAACGGCGGGGAGCCCGTCACGCTCCCCCGCGAGGACGTGATCGCGAAATGGCGGGGGAACCGCGAGGGGCTGACCGCCACCCAGCACCTGATCGCCAACCAGCTGGTGGACGTCGACGGGGACGGCGCGACCGCGACCGCGATGTTCCAGGCCACCCACCTGCTGCCCAACCGCTTCGGCGCACCCACCTGGACCCTGGGCGGCGAGTACCGCTACCGGCTCACCCGCACCGCCGGCGGCTGGCGCATCAGCGCCCTGGCCATGGCCATCATCTGGGCCGACGGGAACCGGAACATCAGGGACCTCGCCGTCCAGGCCGACTGACCACCATCCGCCCTTCCGCGAGGAGAACTCATGGCTCCCGATGCGACCGGCGCACGGAATCCCGCGCCGGCGACGTTCGATTCGGCGCACTTCCGCCGGGTCCTCGGCCAATTCCCGACCGGCCTCGTGGTGGTCACCGGAATGGATTCCCAGGAACCCGTGGGAATGGCCGTGGGATCCTTCACCTCGGTCTCCCTCGCCCCGCCGATGGTCGGATTCCTCCCGGACAAGTCGTCGACCAGCTGGCCCAGGATCCGGCGGGCCGGGTCCTTCGTCGTCAATGTCCTCGGGGAAAACCAGGAGAACGTCTGCCGCGCCTTCGCCGCGAGCGGCGGCGACAAGTTCTCCGGAATCGGCTGGCGGCGCGGCCCCGGCGGTGCACCGATCCTCGACGGAATCACCGCGTGGATATCCTGCGACATCGCCGACGTCGTCGACGCCGGCGACCACTGGTTCGTCCTCGGGGCGGTCCGCGATCTTGCCGCGACTAGCGGCGGGAATCCTCTTCTTTTCTTCCGCGGGCGTTATGCGCACCTGGAGGAGAAGAGCAGGTCGATGTCGCTGACCTAGTCCGCACGGACCCGGACGGGCGCTTCACCGAAACGGCGCCCACGGCCGGACGTACGGCCGCGTCGTTCTGACGGATCGATGCCGGACCCACGCTGTTCCCCCCGCTCGTCCCGATTGCCCGGCACGAGCCTAGGCAGCGGACGCGAACGCGTCAATACAACCGCTACAGCGGATGGCCGCCCCCGTCCGGCGTGCCCGGGACGGGGGCGGGCGGCCCCGGGAAGATGCCGCCGGGTCCGATGTCGCGGGCCCTGGACCGCGGTAGTGGCTTGATCTGTCCGTGGACACGCATGAACCGGGGCCGGCTGGATAGGGTTCCAGGGTTCCGGGACGCCCTGCGGGACTCTCCGACGTGAAGGACAAGGACAGCGCATGGACAGCAGCGAGCCCGCGCCCCGCGAAGGCGGCCGACCCCTGCTGCACAAGCTCGACCAGCGGCTGAACGAGCTGATCGACGCGCACTACCCGGACGAGCGCAAGCGTCCCGGCTACGCGCGGCTCGCCGGTGCGATCCGCGAGGCGACCGGAGGGTCGATCTCGGCGACCTACCTGTGGGAGCTGGCCACCGGCCGCAAGCACAACGTGACGCTGGAACAGCTCGACGTCCTGGCGGAGTTCTTCGGGGTCCCGCTGGAGTACTTCTACAACGAGGCGGTGCAGGAACGGGTCAGCGGCCAGCTGCGGCTCGCCGCGGCGCTTCGCGACGCCAAGGTCCGCAGTCTCGCCCTGCGGGCCGACGGCCTCTCGCCCGCCAGTCTCGACGCCCTGCTCACCATCGTCGACGAAGCGCGCCGCGTGCAGAACCTCAGCGGCGTCGGCGAGGAGCCGCAGGGCCCCTCCGGAACCCCCGCCGCGCACGGCGGCTGAGGACCAGGAGCCCCGACTCCCATGCCATCCGAGGATCTGAGGCTGCGCAAACGCTGCCAGGCGCTGGTGGACGGACTCGACCTGCCGCGGCCGCTGTCCGTCGACGCCCTGTGCCGGTACCTGGAGGAACGGCGCTCCAGACCGCTGCACCTGCACGCACTGCCGCCCGAGGCGGCCGCCTCGGGCGCCTGCGGGGTCTGGCTGTCGACGGCCACCGACGACCACATCTTCTACGAGCAGCGCACCGCCCGCCTCCACCAGGAGCACATCGTGCTGCACGAGTTGGGGCACCTGCTGTTCGACCACCGCACCGTCGACCTGGACGACGCGGCGGGACGGAGCATGCTGCTGCCCGACCTGGACCCGCGGACCGCGCAGCGCTTCCTGGCCCGCACCAACTACTCGACCTACCAGGAGCGTGAGGCCGAGATGCTCGCCAGCGTCCTCGGGGCCCGGGTGAGCCGGCCCGGCCCGCGGCGGCCGGGCGGTGTGCTCGGCAAGCTCGAGGCGGCACTGGGGCTCGACCAGCCGCACGGCGCGCCGTGACCCACGTGGTGGCCGGGCTCGGGGCCGCGCTCCAGTTGCCCAGCGTCCTGGTCCTGTGGGTCGCGCTGCTGATCCGGTGCCCGTCGGTCCTGCGCTCCCCGAGCCAGCGGGGCGTGTGGCTGGCCGTCGCGAGCGCGACCGCGGCGATGACGTTCAACCTGCCGTCGGTGACCGCCCTCGCCACGCGGATGAGCGACGCCGGGCCGGTCGCCGTGGTGCGGAACGTGCTGGGCGTGCTGTCCGCGTGGGCGGTGCTCGACTTCGTCGCGCAGGTGGCCACCGGCATCCGCTGGCTGAGGGCGGTGTTCGCCGTCGCCATCTGCCACGTGGTCGTCGTCCTGCTCGCCCTCGACCTGACCGCCGGGACGCACCTGCGCATCAGCCTGCCCGCGACCGGGCCGCCCGCCCCGTCGTTCGACTACTGGCTGGCCCTGATCGGGACCCACCTGACCGCCAACACGGTCTGCGCCCTGATGTGCTGGCGCTACAGCGGCCCCTCGGCCGGCCGCTCCCTGGCGCTGAGCCTGCGGCTGTTCGGCCTCGGCACGGCCGTCGTCGGCGTGTACTGGCTCGGGTACCTGCTGCGGCTGTGCTTCGGCTACCCGGGGCTGATGCCCTGGCTGCCCCTGCTGATGGGCCTGCACGGTCTGCTCCGCGCGGCGGCCATCCTCGTTCCCACGTTCTTCACCCTGCGCCGCACCCTCGCGGACGTCTCCACCGCCTGGCGCCTGTGGCCGCTGTGGCACGACCTGGTGACGGCGGTTCCGCACGTCGCCCTGAGCAAGCCCCGCCACCGCCTGCTCGACGCGCTGTGGCCGCGGGTGCCCTACCAGATGCTCGCCTACCGCCGGGTGATCGAGACCCGTGACGCCATCCTCGCCCTCAACGACTACGCGCACCCCTCCCTCGTGCCGGCGGTGCGCGGTCACATGACCCGTGCGGGCGTCCCCGCGGCGGAGCTCGACGCCGCCGTCCTGGCCGGCGTCATCAAGAACGCCCGGCACGTGAAGCTGGCCGGCGGGCCCGCGCACCCGGCTCCGGTCGACCTCGGCGGCGCCGACACGAGGGACCTCGAGGGCGAACAGGCCCTCCTCCTCCAGGTGGCCAGGGTCTACGCGGCCGCTCCGCTGTGCGTCCCGGAGGGGTAGGGCCGCGCCCCGGCCGCGCTCGGTCCACGGATGGCCGGCGGGCCGGGGCGCGCGACGACGAGGGGTCAGCGCCCGGCGTCGCGCGGTTCGAGGCGGTAGTCGAACGCGATGGTCCCGGGGTCGACCGCCGTGACGCCGCCGTCGACGGTGAGCACCGCCCCGTTGACGAAGGACGCGGCGGGCGACAGCAGCCAGGACACCGCCTCGGCCACCTCCCGCGGATCGCCGGGGCGGCCGACGGGCAGGAGCCGGGTCGCCTCCCGGTAGGCCGCCTCGGCGCCGCCCTCCAGCCCCCCGCTCTCCTCGGCGAACCGGGTCATCCGCCGGTCGGCCATCTCGGTGCGCACCCAGCTGGGGCACACGACGTTCGCGCGGACGCCCTGCTCCGCGTAGTCCACCGCCACGGATCGCGTCAGCTGGAGCAGCGCGGCCTTGGACGTCGCGTACGCGGCGTTGCCCCGTCCGTTGCGCAGGGCCGACACCGAGGAGACCGCGACCACCGAGCCCCGGGCCTCCAGCAGGTGCGGGAGCGCGGCGCGCAGGAGCAGGAAGGGTCCGGTGAGATTGATGCGCATCACCTCCTCCCAGTCCTCGTCCGAGATCTCGCCGACTCCCCCGCCGCGCCCGATCCCCGCGTTGAGCACCAGCCCGTCGAGCCGGCCGAAGGCGGCCACCGTCGTCTCGACCAGGCCCCGGACCGCGTCCGGGTCCGCCGCGTCGGCGCAGTGGGCCAGGGCCCCGGTCTGCGCCGCGACGCGTTCCAGGGGCTCGGAGCGACGCCCGGAGACCACGACCTGATGGCCGGCCTCGCGCAGGAGCCGGGCCGTGGCGGCGCCGATGCCGGTGCCACCACCCGTTACGACGACAACTCGCTGATCCGCCACCGAACTTCAGCCTCCCCAAAGAGAATTCGCATACGCAGTGTGATCATACATAAGCGCTGCCGGCGGCCGGGGTGCCCCGGGGGCGGGCGGCGCGTGCGGGGCCGGGAGGCGACGGGGTCGTGAGGATGGGCACACGCTTCGCAATCGGGCCCGCACGTTGTGTACCGTCGCCCTGAGGTGCGATGAAGGGGGGCGCGGCCCGTGAGCGAGCGCAGCGAGCGAGCCATGGAGGGGTGCGGGTTTCGCGAAGCGACCGCCGAGCGCAGCGAGGTGGGCGCGTGAGCGAGCGCAGCGAGCGAGCCATGGAGGGGTGCGGGTTTCGCGAAGCGACCGCCGAGCGC
>NZ_JAQYXB010000563.1:0-15340 GCF_036322405.1 Streptomyces sp. SP17BM10
CCCCCTGCCCACCGGCCAACCCCTGGCCTCGCTCCTCGCCAGCGCCAACGCCGCCCCGCCCACCCCGCACTGACCGGACCGCCCCTCAAAACTCGTCACGTGACGAGTTGGAAAACGGGCGGGCGGTCCTCCCCTCCCGGCCGTCTCCCCTGCCCTGCCGCCGGAAGGTGCGTCGGCGGGCGTCACCGATCCCGGGGGCGCTGCCCCCAGACCCCCGGCCACCTCCGGGGAGTCGGGGCGCCTGGCGATCTTGTGCGGCGTGCGTCGGGGCGGGCGTGGACCGTATGGCGGGACTCCCCGGTAGACGGCACCCAAGGGCGTATCACGGCCTCTGGGGATCCCTCACCGGCCGCCAGCGGACCGTGCACGCCCGGCGAGATGGTCGGGACCCCCGGCAGCCGTGATTCGGGCAGGCCTGCCGCCCACCGGGGAGTCCCGCCACGGCCCCCACCCGTGGGTCAAGGACGATGGCCAGCCGAGCGCGAAAAGGCCGGCGCCCGGGACCGGACCCGGGGCCTACGCGTGCGCGCACGTGCGCGTGCGTCGTGCGCGCGCCTTGGGACCGGCCGACCAGCCGCCAGCGACGTGGTGATGATGATGACTTCGCCCGCGGCTTGCGCTCGGTCCGCCCCGGCCTGGCTCGCCAGCGGCGGCGAACCTACTTCAGTTCGTCGTTGATCGCGTCGAACACCATCCGCCCGAACCTCTCCGTCTCCGGGTCCGCCAGCCAGCGCTCAGCGAGGGCGCAGACCCTCGCACTCTCCTCCCGGAGGTCTTCCAGCTCCGACCCGCGCTCGCCCGCGCCCAGCAGTCGAGGCAGCGGATCATCGAGGTGGCGGTCCAGCCATGCAGTCGTGTCACTCATGCCGTGCCCAACGACCAACACGGCCAACCGACACAGCGACACACCCTGCATCACGGCCCGACGGCGAGCGACCCAAGCGACTCCGTTGGAGAATCCCTCTCACGTGATAGGGATTTCAAGATCATCTAGAGTGCTAAGGTATCGTCACTCCGCTGACGATACGGCCGCCTACTGGGCGGCCTTTTTGCTGTTCGCTCGCACCTCTGCGAGGAGGTCGGTCATGGTGACCCGGGCGAGTCCGCGGGACGGCCTCTTGGTGGGCGGGGGCGGGGTGGCCTGCTCCGGCACCGGCGCGGGCGGGGCGGCGGGCGCCGGCACTACTGGTGGTGTCGGAATCGCCTCGGCCCGCTGGCGCGCTTCGACCTTCGCCTGGTCGACTGCGGCGGCGAACCGCCGGGCCTCATACGCGCGCTGTCGGCAGCTTCGGCGGCAGTGCTGCCGGCGGCTCGCCGTCGCCGTGGTGAACGCCCGTTGGCACCCGGGGCACGTCCGCTCGCTCTGCCCCCCGGCCGTCGTCTCGTCCATCCCGCCAGGCTGCCAGGCCGGGACATGCCCGGCCGGGAGGCGCACTGCACCGGCCGTCACCGTGACAGTCGGCCCCACCGTCACCGTGACACTGCTGCCGGGCGCCTCGGCGGCCAGCCTCGACCGCGCGTCGGCGAGGGGACAGTGGGTCGTACTTCCCGAGCCGTCAGGGGTCTCGTAGGGAAGTAGTCGGCACGCTCGCACCCCTTGACCAGACCCCTTGACCCGCAGCTCAGACCCCTTGACCAGGGCCTCAGTTGAGCTCCCCCCGGGGCAACTCGAAGGGCAACTCGAAGGGCTACTCGTACGGCACCTCGTACGGCAACTTGTAGGGCTACTCGTAGGGCAGCCAGCCGTCACGGTGACAGTGGCCCCCACCGTCACCGTGACACCGGGCCGACTGTCACGGTGACGGCACCTCCGGGGCCCGCCGGCGGAACCCGGTGGGCGGTGCCGTCCGGCGCGAACGGACCGCACCCCGAACGCACGCCGACCGCGCCGGAGGGCACCGACCGTGGCCTGGGTCCAGGGCGCGGCAAGCGGCCCTGGTACCCCGGGCAGCAACCCGGGTCGCACCCCGCCGGCCACCCGGGTGCGCACCCGATCGGCGCAGGTGGGCACCAGGTGCGCACCCCCGAAAACGGCGCTGCCCGCCTCCCCGGACGAGCCGGATCGGCGGGCAGGACGGGGCGGCGGTCTACCAGGTGAGTTCTTCCTGTCCCTCGATCACCGGGCCCGGCCCGGCCTGCTCCGCCTCCGCCTCGTCGGCCGCCTTGCGGGCCTTCGACGCGGTGTTCTTGCCGAGCGCGCCGAAGATCCGGTTGAGCTGCTGCTCGTGGCGGTCGTTGATCGCGTCGATCTCGTCCCGCCGCTTCCGCGCCTCGTGCGCCCGCTGACGGCAGCCCTGCTTGCAGTACTTCGGCGCCGGCCCCCGCTTGTTCTCCGGGACGAACGGCGTGCTGCACCAGTCGCAGACCCGCAGCCGGACGGCCCGCTTCGGCTTCGGGCGGTCCGCCGGCTGCGGGTCGAGCGCGGCTTCCTCGGTCACAGCAGGCCCGTGGCGAAGGCGGTGAGTTCGGCGTCGACGCGGGTGGCGGCGGTGGCCCGGATCAGGTCGACCATGTATCGGCCGTACACCTCCTCCTGGGCCGCGGTCAGCTCGATGCGCTCCTGGCCCGCCCCGGCGCGGACCACGGCCAGCAGGTCGGCCCGGTCCTTCGCCGCCTCCCGCGTGATCTCGGTCTTGAGCACCGGGGCGAGCGCGCGGCGGGCCCAGGCGGCGACGGCCGCGCCGTCGGTGCTCTCCCCCTTCCACCACGGGGCGTGCCGGTCGCTGGCCGCGTCGTCGAGGAAGGCCGCCAGGTCGTCCTCCGCCTTAGCCAGCTCGTCGCGCAGCCAGCCCAGGTGGATCAGGTCCCGGGCCTCGACCTGGACGTCGAGCAGCTGCACCAGCTCCGTGCGGCCGTCCGCGCTGATCAGCACCGGCACACCGGGCACCAGGTCCGCCCTGCCGTAGACGACGTCGGCCGTGCCGGGCGTCAGGGCGTCGAGGACCCGCAGGTAGGACTGGTAGATCGCCTCGCCGTCGACGTGGTCGGGCAGCGGCGACCACGACTCGCCATCCTCGTCGGGCAGCGGGCGCAGCTGGATCAGCAGCGCCTCCTCCAGCGCGTAGAGGTCGCCCAGGATGTCGGGCTCGGCGGGCAGCAGCAGGTTCACGGTGGGCATCGGGGCCCCCCTCTCGGGTACGGCGGAGCGCGGCGACGGGTCGTCACCGGGCGTGGCCCCACTCTAAAACCTGTCACGTGACGAGTTCTAGAGTCCGTGGGGGTCCACCCGGAGCACGGCGGGCCGTCGCGCGCCCCCTCGGGACTCCCGATGCGGGTCCTGATGTGACTCCTGCTGCAGCTCCCGATGCGGCTCCTGATGCCAGCACCCCTCCCCCGCGCCGGACCCGGCATCTGTGCAGGTCAGATCATTGGTGGCGGGGGCCGTAAATTCCGACATCCCTCTCTCTGGGGTGGCTGCTGGCTGGTGGCGGCGGTCGAGGGCTCGGCGGGCGGTCGGCTCGGGCTGCGCCGGGCCGCCGGCCGGGGGTGCGCACCGGTTCCGGTGCTGGTCACGGCGGGTGCGCACCCGGGGTGTGCACCCCCACCCTTCAGACCGGCCGCCGGCTATCGGCCCGGCGTGCCACCCCGGCCGCGCGGGTCGGTTCCCCGGCGAAGGTGCGGCGGCTGCTGCCCGGTCCGCGCGGCGGGGCCGGCCTTCTTGGGCGCGGCCTTCTTCGGCCGGGCGGTGGTGCTGCCCGCCCGGGCGGCCCGGGCGGTCACCTCGCGGGCGAGGTCGGCGCGCACCTGGTCCTCGACGGCGGCCCGGTCGGCGGGCAGCGCGGCGCGGCGGTGCTGCTCGGCGAGCAGCTGCTCGACGCCTCGCCGGGCCTGGGCGACGGCGACCCGGGCCGCCTGCAGCGGCGCGGCGTGGTCGGCCTGCTGCACCCGGGCGTTCTGCTGGTCCGCCCTCAACGCGGTTTGGTCCAGGGCGTGCCAGCCCTGGTCCAGCTCGGCGAGCGCCTGGTCGTACGGGCCGGTGACGTCCGGCGGCGCGGTCTCGGCGGCTCGGCGCAGCGTGGCCTCGGCGAGGCGTTCCAAGCGGGCCGCTTCGGTGTCGGCGCGGTCGGCGAGGTCCGCGGCTGCGGTGGCCATGCCCTCGGCGTCAGCCCGGGATCCGGGCAGGCGCCAGCGTTGGCCGGCCTTTGCCCTGGACTCCGCCTCGACCTTGCGGGCGGCGGTGGCCTGCTGGCGCTGCTGGGCGGCGGCGGTGGCGTGGGCGGAGGCCTCGGCCTCGACGGCGACGGCGGCCGCCAGCTCGGCCCGGCGGCGGTGCAGCGCGACGCGGGCCGGTCCGGCGGTGACGCCGGAGGCGATGCCGTCCAGCCGCATGGCCGTGGACGTCTCGGCGCCGAGGGTGCGCTCGCGGGCGGCGAGGGTGGCGCGGGTGGTGCGCAGCGCGGCCGCGATGTCCGGCACGGTGCCGGCCGGGATGGCGGCGAGCTCCTGGGCGACGTCGGCGCGGCGCTGCTCGGCCCGCTGCTTGGCCTCGGCGAGGCGCTGCCGGGCAAGGTCCGCGGTGAGCACCGGCACCGGCCCGGCGGCGGGCGGCGCCTGCTCGGCCGGGGGATCCAGCACCGGCCTGAGCTTCTGCCAGGCCAGGTCCTTGGCCGTCTTCGACGCGGTGACCCAGACCTGCTCGCCCTCGGCGTCCGTCCACGACGGCAGGCTGAACGAGTAGCCGTTCATCCTGCCGGTGCTGGCGACGTTCGCCCGGTACTCGACACCGGCCTCCGTGAGCAGCTGCTCGAAGACAGCGCGGCCGCGGCCGGCTGCGGCATCGCGCGCGGCCCAGACGGCGGCGCGGATCTGCAGCCGTTCCGGCTCGGCCGCGCCCCGGCGCTGACTGGCCGCCCGTTCCTGCCCACTGACCTGCGGCGCGGTCCGGTTGGAGAGCGCGCCCGCGTCGACCAGGCCGTGTTCACGCTCCAGCGCCCGCACGATCGGCATGCTCTTGAGGTAGTCGCCGTGGTCGTCCACGGTCCGCCGGTCCCAGCCGACCCGGCTGACCGTCAGGTGGATGTGGTCGTCGCCGTGCCTCACCGCTACCCAGGGGCAGCCGCCGAAGCCCATCCGGCCGACGTACGCCTCGGCGATCGCGGCGAACTTCCTGTCGGTCAGCACGCCGTCCTCGTCGGGCAGGGAGAGGCTGCACCGCCAGATCGGCGTCTTGATCCCCGACGGGCGGGTGTGGTGGTCGATGATCCGGGCGATCTGCCGTGGCGTGCCGGGCACCGTCCCGGCGATCACCCGGGGCCGCTCGTGCTCGTCCCGGCGCCCCGGCCCGAAGTCGTAGAGCAGCGCGCCGCTGGCCCGCTTGCCCTTGGTGATCTTCGCGATCACGCCGGGCCGCCGTCCGGGTCGATCCACGCCTCGTCGTCGGCGACGTCCTGGTCCTCGTCGTCCTGATCGCCGTCGCCGAACGGCCGCAGTCCGCGGACCACCAGCGCGGCGTCGCCGACCGCCTCGATCGCGGCCGCCAGGCGCGCGTGCAGCTCCGCCGGGACACCGCCGGCGGTGTTCGCCTGGAACGCGATCTGGTTCAGGTTGTTGCCGATCGCGGCGAGCTGCACGAAGACCGCGTGGTTCACCTCGGGCACCATCGGCACCTCGCCGAGCCCGGGCTGACCAAGCGCGTCGTTCACCGCCGCACGGATCCACGCGCCGAACTCCTTGCGGCCGGTGGCGGCGAACGCCTCCTGCCACAGCTCCTCCTCGGCGTCCGACAGGTTCACCGTGTGCCGGTTGTCCCGCTTCCCGGCCGCCGTCAGTCGGCCCGTTTTGCCCGGCACCTCGGTCACCTTTCGTCGCTCGCGGATGCCGAGCACGGCGCCCCCGGGCGCCGGGCCGGCGGGCCCGTCGCCGCCAGGCGGCGGAGCCCCTTCCCGACCCCGAAGCGTAGCGAGGGGCGGGCGAGCAGGAGCAAGCGCAGCGCAGCTCCCTAGCTCGCTCCGTAGAAGTCGGCGGGGCTGGGCGGCCAACGCCCTGACCTGCCGACTTCTACGGAGCCACCGTCGTGGGCTTGACCAGACGTCACCGGCCGTCGCGCTCGGGGCCGCCAGGCCCCGGGCTCCGGCGCTCGCGCCGGAGGGAGCGGCCACCTCCGGTCAGCCGGCTGACGGCGCCTGGTCCTCGGGCGCCCGCAGCGTGAGCAGGCGGCGGCCGGTCGGCGCGACGGCGGCCGGGACTGCCGGCGGTTCCGCGGTGAGCGCGGCGAGCTCGGCGGCGGTCCGGCCGGGGCGGTGCGGCTCGACGGCGGCGACGTCCTGGTGCTCGCGGTCGACGCCGGGGCCGAGCGGGCGGCGGTGGGTGGTCATCGGATCGGACTCCTCGGGTCGGGGGGTGTGCACCTGGTGTGCGTACCAGGTCAGGGCTGGTGTGCACCCTGGTGTGCGGGGTGCGCACCGGTGGCCGGCGGCGCGGATTCGCCCCGGCGGGCGCGGGCCGCCTGCCGGATGAGGCCGAGCAGGTTGTCCGGCTCAGGCCGGGCGAGGGCCTCGGCGAGCGCGGCCGGGACCGGGTCGGCGGGCGCCTGGTCGTCGTTGGCGAGGGCCGCCAGGCGCTGCGGCTTGGGCGTGCGCCTGCCCTGCTGCAGCTTGCGGCGGGCGTCGGCCTCCAGACGGCGCTGCTGGAGACCCTCGATCACCCCGTCGTAGAGCTGCTGGAGTTCGCCGGAGCTGAGCAGCCGGACGTCCTCGGCCCGGCCGCCGGCCGCTTCGACGACGCCGACGACGTTCTCCAGGCAGATGCCGTTGCCCTCGGTGGCCTGGCTGACGGCCTGGTCGTGGCCGGTGGCGGCGACCTTGTGCCAGGCACCGGTCCTGATCTGGACGCCCGCCCTGAACTCGGAGACGGCCTCGCCCTCGAAGAGGAGGTCCATGTTGTCCTCGTCGTCGTCGCCGCCGGTGAGGCCGAGGAGGGAGCGCAGGTAGCGGGTCCACTCGATGGCACGGCGCCCGGAGGTGGCCTCCTCGTACTCGGCCCACCACTCCAGGCACTGCTCCAGCGAGCCGTGCCCGTCGACCATGTGGGGCGGCTTGCCCTTGAGGAGCTCACCGATTCGGGTGAGCAGCTGGAAGGGCGCCATGTTGCCCTTCCACGCGGCCTTGTTGTGGGCGCCGGCGAGTTCGGCGGCCGGGTTCTTGCCGTCCTGGGTCTTGGCGAGGTACTCGCCGAAGCGCTCGGCGTCCCGCACGGTCTTGAGGCGCTCGAAGTGCACGCCGTGGCCCTCCCCGTTGCACTTGCAGTCGGGGATCTCGCAGGTCAGGGACGGCTCGAAGGTCGGGTCGATGGCCTTGAGACTCCCGGTCCACACCGTGCGCCACTCCTCCTTCCACTCGGCCAGGTCCTCCTCCTCGGGCTCGAAGGTTCCGACGACGCGCTTGTCCCAGCCGCCACCCTCGGTACGGCCTCCAACCAGCACGATCGCGTGGATGTGCGGGTGGAAGCCGTTGGCCAGACCGACCGTCACCTCGGTGGCGCGAATCATGCCGATGTAGCCGATCTTGTTCCGGATGCCCTCACCGTGCTCCGGCCCGCCCGCCCACGTTCCGCCGGTGATGAGCCGCTGGTAGGCCCCCGCCTTGCGAACCTTGCCCCGGGCCGCCTGACGGGCCTCCAGGACGCCCTGCTTGGCCTCCTGGAGCCACTCGGCCGCCACTTCCCGGGCGTCGGCCATCGCCTCCCTCTTCTGGCCCTTGGGCGCGGCGCGGCGGGCCGCGTCGACGGCCGCCCGGCGGCGCGCCCACGTCTCGGCGACGTTGAGCTTGGCCGCGACGATCGCCGCCTTGGCGGCCTCCCGTTCGGCGAGGGGTGCCGAGCGGGTGCCCTGGAGCGCGTCCATGAGGTCGGAGAGGCGGCTTGCCCTGGTATGGCGGGGGGTGAAGGTGACGGCGTAGGCGCTGCCCCCGGCCTTGATCCACTTCACGACGGCCTGGCTGATCTCCGAGGTGCGGCGGTTGCGGATCTTGGCGGAGCAGATCGGGCAGAGCCAGATCCGGCCGCACTTGAGCACGCCGAGCAGCACCGAGTAGCCCTCGGCGGTCTGGGCCTGGATCGCCCCGGTGTCCGGGTCCATGACGGCCCGACCGCAGGCCCGGCACGCGCGGTCCCCGGTGATCTCCCACAGCGTGCGGCGCCCGGCGTACCGGCGCGACGCGGCGGCCCGGCGGGCCTTCTCCTGGCGGGCAAGGTCGGGGTCGACGCGGGCGGCGCGGGCCGCAGCGGTGGTCTCCAAGTCGGCCGGGCGCGTGCCGTACGGCCCCGCCTCCTCGGGTTCGTGGTGGTGCTGCTTGTCCCGATCCAAACCCGCCGTCGTGGCTGGGGTCTGCGAGAGGGGGGCCCCCCTCTCGCGCTCTCCCCCGGAGAGTCCGCCCGTCTGCCCTCCGACCGTCGTTGAGCGGTCCGGAAACTCTGCTGTTCTTTTCCCTAGCAGGGCCGCGCGCGTTTTCGGTCGCGAAAACCGGCGTTGACCTGCGGAAATGGGGGTCTCAACCCCGGACACCGAGCCGGGCTCTGACGCCCCGTTCTGTGCGCGTGTGTCCGGTTCGCCGGATTGGATCCGCTTTGACCGCTTACGGCACGCATCGGAGCAGTAGGTCGCGGCGACCTTGCCCGGTACGACCCTGACGGCGCGTCGGCACATCGGGCACTTCGGCCGCTTCGGCCGGCGGGCATGGGTACGGCCACCGGCGGCCGGGCGCTCGACCGCAGTAGCGGGAGCGGCATCCGGGCCGGTGGCCTGCGGATTCTGGGGTGTTGTTGCGCGGATGCCGGAGGCACCCGTTACCATCGGGTCCAAGAGGTCAGGTTTCCTGTGTTATCGCGGCCAGCGAATTCTTTAGGGCCTGAACTCCAGAGAGGCCGGGTGTTCCACCACCCGGTCTTTCGCTATTTCAGGCCTTTGACGACCGATCATGCCCTACTTCCGCGCCGGATGTGGCGCGCGGCGCGAAAGCGCGGGATGTGACCTGGACGACCAACAGGGCCCGGCCCCCACCTGGGGGACGGGCCCTGCGGCGGTTCTGCGCGTCACTCCACGTCGGGGGTGAGGCCGTGGCGGCGCTCCCACTCCCGCCAGCAGCCCCTGACGATGCTCTCGATCACGGGGTCCGGGTTGTGCTCGTGTTCCTTGATCGCGGCGACGAGTTCGGCGTCGGTGAAGTCCGGGATCACCTTGTTCGGCCAGCTCACGCGGCAGCCTCCCCGTTGACGACCTTGCGGACGTAGGACGGCGAGCAGTCGGCGCGGCGGGCGGCCTCGCGCTGGCTGGCCCCCTCGGCGATCGCCTCCAAGATCAGTTCGCGGCGGCGCTCCGGGGTCATCTCCCCGGTGGTCTCCGGCTCCTGGTCCTCGTCGGCCTCGTCCTGGCCGTCCTCGGCGTCAATCTGCTGGTCAGAGCCGGTGTGCACGTCGGTGTGCACCTCGATGCGCACCTGGTCCGAGACGGACTTGAGCCATCGGTCGACGGGGAGCTGGGGCTGCAAGGGCTCGACGACGACGGCCTGGTCCTCCTCGACCTCCGCCTCCGCGTAGATCCCCGGGTCCGGCTGCCACGCCTCCATCTCCTCCTCGACGGCGGGCACCTGCTCGACGGTCGGGGTGGTCGGCGGCTCGACAGCGGCCGGGGCCACCGGGGCCGGGGCGGGGAGTTCCGCCGGCTGCTGCGCGGGGACGCGGTGGTACAGGGCGTCGAGCGCGGTCAGCGCGGTGTTGGCGGTGCGCTCGGCGTAGGCCGCGGGCAGCGACTGCCCGAGCCTCGGGTCGTTCTGGCCCAAGTTCCTGGCGAGCTTCCAGGCCGCCTTCCCCGAGCGCTTGCGGGCCCGCTCGTCGGGGTGATGCTGGGCGCGGGCCTGGTGCCACTCGATCTGGCGCAGGATCTCGCCGGTCTTCCGGTCGGCCTCGGCGTCGACTCCAGTCGAGGCGACGACGATCGAGCGGGCGAGGAAACCGGCCATCTCGGCGGCGACGGTCATCGCCACCGGCGTCACGACGTTGACCACGGCGTGCTGGTAGTCGTCCTTGACCGCGGCGACCGCCGCGCCAGTCACCGCAGCGGCGATCGGGACCAGCCACAGGCCGACCCTCAGGCCCGCCGGGTAGGGCCGGCTGATCAGGGTCAGGCCCACGAGCGTGAGACCCAGCACGGCGATTGCGCCCTCGCCTCCGGCGACGATGCCGATCGCCGTCCAGCCGGAACCGAACGCGGCCTTCATGTTGAAGAACGTGGCGACGGCTCCGCCGAGGCCGACGCCCGCCGACACCACGAAGATGAGGCGGAACACCCTCAGGGCGGGCTTGCTCATCTCCTGGCGGGCGGGGGTGCGCACCTGGTGCGCAGGGGTGTGCGGGCCGGTGTTCGGGTCATAATCGATCACGTGTGACACGGGGTTCCTCCGTCGATCACAGGGGCCGGCCTCGGGTGCACGAGGTCGGCCCCACCTGTCTGTCGGGGTCGAGTCTGGGTTAGAGCTCGTAGTCGTAGACGCTGACGCGGCCGGGGCCGGAGACGCTGACGCCGTACTCCACGACGACCTGGTCGCCGGTTCGGAGAATGGTCGACGCCTCCTTCACCGCCGCCGGGAGGGTGAGGCCGAGCGCCAGCGCGTCGGCCTGGGTCGCGAGCCGGACGTCGATGGCGTCGCGGCCGACGACGGCCTGGTGGCCGGTGACCCTCTCCAGGTAGCCCCAGGAGCCCTCGGGGATGCGCTCGGGGACGAGCAGCAGCGGTGCGACCTCGGCGAACGCGCCGTCGTACCAGCTGGTGCTGGCTGAGAGCGGCTTGTCGTCGCGGCTGTAGGTGACGCGCAGTCGGCTGATTGCGGGCGCCCCCACCTCGATGCCGAGCACCTCGGCGACGTCGGCGGGCGCGGGCACCACCTCGGCGGAGACGATCCGGGCGTACTCGCCGGTGTCGCCGTAGATCCGGCCGGTCTTGCGAGTGGCAACGGCCCGGTCCATGCCGCTGCGGTGCAGCGGCTTCGGGCTGCCCTTGACCCTGGCCACCTGACCCGGGCGGGTCTCGACCAGGCCCTCGGCGGCGAGGGTGGCGACCGCACGCTGGGCGGTCGGCCGGCTGACCTTCCACTCCCGCGCGATCTCGGTCGCCGACGGGAGCGCGTCTCCGGGGGCAAGCGCGCCGCTGTCGATCTGTTCTCGCAGGTGGGAGACCACCTGCTGGTACGCGGGCGCCGGGCGCTCGATCTCAGGCACAGCTGAGTCCTTTCGGTTTTGGGGGCTGGCTCGGGCGCTCTTCACCTTAGCCGGGCGGTTGCCATGTAACCACATGTCTTATCAGGTAGGCCATACCTGCCACCTGTGTTGACAGGTGGTCATATCTGAGGGCACATTAGACCCACGACGCCGCACAGGGGTTGGAGGGAAAAACCCTCTGACCTTTGGTTTTGCGGATTCGCTGACACGCAGGCCGCTCCTTGCACCAGGCGCGGACCTGTAAAAGCACCTGGCTGCCAGGGCTGACCTGGCGACCCGCGCAGAGAGGAACCCTCGCGTGGCCAACAACCCGCCGCCCGTCCCCCCGATCACCCCCGCCGACCTGGCCCGTGCCGCGTCCGGCGCCCGCCGGCTGCTGGCCGTCCTGCTCGGCAAGAGCGGCGGTGTCCGGTGAGCAAGCTCAGCCACCTGCCCGGCCTGGGCGACCTCGACGCCGAGGGCGTCGGCTACCGCGTCGTCCAGCCCGTCAGCGTCGAGACCGTCCGCGACCTGGTGAAGGCGAAGGCGTTCAGCCGCGTCGAGATCAGCGACGGCTGCGGCGGTTCCCCCCGGTTCAGCGCCATGTACTGGCTCGACGGTGCGCCGGTCGTCATCACCGGCCGGATCGAGGAGCGCGACTGATGGGCCTCCTCCGCCGCTCCGAGTCGAAGCCGACCACCCGCACGGACACCCCCGCCACCCACGTCGACCCCAGCACCGGCCGCACCTGGACCGCTGACTCCTACGACGAGGCCCGCGCCAACGGCCGCGTGGTGCACGCCCCCCGCACCACCCACAGCAACGACCAGCTCGGCCGCCAGTCCTGACCCCCCAACCGGCAGGTGCGCACCCCGCACACCACGGGGTGCGCACCTCCTCTGACCTGGAGATTCACATGATCGGCGAAATGATCTGCCTCCTCCTGATCGTGGGGGACGCGGGACTGATGACCTGGTACGGCATCCGCCTGCTGGCCCGCCGCGGGGGGTGGAACCGGTGACCGTCCCCCCGCCCCCCACCGAGCCGCCCACCGCCGGCATGCCGCCCGAGGACGCCCGCCCCGCCGGGGACGGCGTCGTCGACGCCGTCGTAGCGGAGTGGTGGCGCAAGGATGGCCCCCGCATCCCCGCCCCGGCCCCCGGCCCGGCGGACGCCCCGCCCGTGCACACCCCGGTCCCGGTTGGCGCCGGCCATGCCGGTCCGCCCTCGATGGAGGAGGCCGCGCGGACGTTCTGGGGCCCGGCCCGCGAGATCTTCGCCGAGCAGGCCACGGCGATCGCCTCGCAGGTCGGCCAGCAGGTCACGCAGCTCCTCAGCGAGACCGAGGCCCAGCGCTACGCCCGCGAGCAGGTCGAGTACGAGGCCCTGATCGCCCGCCAGCGCGCCGAGCGCGACGCCGCGTTCAAGGCCGCCGGGGAGACCGCCGCCCAGCGCGCCGAGCGCCACCGCGTCGAGGACGTCCTCACCCCAGACCGCCCGCTCCACCGCCAGGACCTCGTCGGCCTGGTCGACCTGCTCGGCGCCCGGATCACCGAGACCCCTGAGGAGCGGACCGCCCGCCTGGAGGCCGAGCGCGAACTCGCCAAGCGGCGGGCCCGCGCCGAGGAGGACGCCCGCCTGGCCGTCGCCGGGGAGACGCCCGAGCAACGGACTAAGCGTCACCGTCAGCAGCGGCTCGCCGACGAGCGCGAGGCCCGCACCCGGGCCCGCCGCCAACGCCGCCAGGCCGCCCGCGCCCACACCCCCACCGACCGCACCCGCCGCTTCCGCCGCTGGTGCACGCTCACCGCGATCAGCGCGATCGCCGGCTACTCCACCGGCCTCGTGCAGATGATCGCCCCCGGCGGACCCTTCGTCGGCCTGTTCCTCGCCGCCGCCGGCGCCCTGCTCGACCTGCTGATCCGCGACCGGGGCCGCCTGCGCGTCTCCGAAGTCCGCGGCGGCTTCCCCCTCCTGCTCCTGATCGCCGTGCGCGTCCCGGTGGCCTCCGGCCTCGCCGTCGCGCTCGGCCTCGACCACGCCCTCGCCTACCTCCCCCTCTACCGGTAAAGGACTTCACCACCATGAGCAGCCTCATCGCCCTGGGCACCGGCGGCGCCGCCACCGTCGCGACCTTCTACCTGTACGTCGGTGTGCGCGGGAACAACAAGATCAACGTCAAGCCCGAGCACGTCCCCTACTGGGCTTTCGGCATCGGCGAGTTGGCGGCCAACGCGGGCACCGCCTTCCAGCAGATCTCCGGAATCGGCACGCAGTTGAGCGACTCGTTCAAGGGCAACGCCGCCATCGGCGACTGGCAGACCGGCGCGACCGCCGCGCTCCTGACCATCGCCGTGTTCGGCCTCAAGCCGAAGGCGTGGAAGGACGCCCTGTGCGGCGCCATCGCCCCGTCGCTGTTCGCCGCCGCCGGCGGCCTGTGGGTCCTGCCCGCGTCCCTCGTCAGCGGCCTCATCGCCGCCTTCGCCAAGTAGGGGCGGAGACGATGGAGAAGATCATCCCCACCGAGAGCCTCCGCGCCACCCTGATGTGGCCGGTCACCGGCCTGTGCACCGGCACACCCGTCCTCGTCCGCCGGCTGATGGCGCCCCACCGCGAGCGGCGCGCCGAGGCCGCCGCGCTCAGGGCCAGGCGGGAGCAGCTCGCCGCCCTGGCCGCCGAGGCCGCCGAGGCGGAGCTCGCCAAGAAGCTGGTCGCCGAGAGCGACCCGGTCAAGCGCGCCGCCCTGCTCCAGGCCCAGGAGACCGCGCAGGTGACGGCCCGCGAGATCGAGCAGGAGCAGGCCAGGGCCGCTCGCAAGGCCAGCTTCGACAAGGTCAAGGAGGCCGCGGGCGGTGCCGCCCTGCTGCTGATCGTCGGCGGCCCGCTGGTCTGGTCCCTCGCCCGCCCCTGGATCGGGCCCGGTATCGGCCTGATCATCGGGGGCTGGTGGATCGCCGCCCTCATCCACGCCCCCGCCCCGACCCCGAAAACCGGCACCAAGGACGGCTCCCCGGTCGACTCCGACGACGTCCTCGACGACGTCGAGGAGGACCAGGACGAGCCTCGCGTGGCCGTCCCCCCGACCCTCACCACCGCCGAACTGACCGCCACCGTCGAGCACATGGTCGCCATCCGCGCCCAGCGCGACGACGGCCGCGGCCACGTCCACCTGTCCGAGATCCTCCAGAGCCTCCAGCGCCACGACCGCTACCCCGGGTACACGGCGAGGGATTTCGGCTCCGTCCTGCGGTCCGCCGGCCTTCCCGTCGAACGGTCCGTCCGGGTCAAGGGAGCAACCCCTCAGGAAGTCACCACGGGCTTCTCCTTCAAGGGCCTCACCGCCCACCTCGGGCACCCTCCCCGGCTGCCCGCCCGACCCTCCCCCGAGCCCACCCCCGCCGAGGCCGTCTGACCGGCCCTCACCCACCACCACCAAGAGCCCCCGTTCGGCCCCGGCCGAGCGGGGGCTCTGGCATGCTCGGAGCGCCCCTCTCCGCCGCTCTCCCCCGAGGAGGACCAGGCCCCCGCCGTCGCCGACTACAACCCCCGCGCGACCTGCGAAAACTACTCGACTACAGCCCCGACTACACCCCGACTACAACCCCCGACTACACCCCTGCCGGAAGGGGATCGCCGACTTGTACCGCTACCGCTGCGGGGTCTGCCGCACCATCAGCGACCACCTCTACGCCTGGCAGGCCGAGGACGAACAGCGTCGACACATCGACTCCGTCCACGACGGCCGCACCCCCGAGCAGCAGAGCATCACCCCTGTCGACGGCCCGCCCGACCCCCCGCTCTTCCGGCCGCCCGCACCGCCCGGCCCGCCCCCCGGCATCCCCCTCCACCACGAGATCATCCTCGGGATCACCAAGTCCCCCCGGTCACTGGCCGTCACCATCGCGGCCCTCGCCTTCGTCGGCTCGCTCCTCGTCGCATGGCTCGTCCACACCGCGCCGACCTTCCCCGTGCCGCCGCCGTACACCCCGCCGGCCGCCACCCACACCCCCCTCCCCCTGCCCACCGGCCAACCCCTGGCCTCGCTCCTCGCCAGCGCCAACGCCGCCCCGCCCACCCCGCACTGACCGGACCGCCCCTCAAAACTCGTCACGTGACGAGTTGGAAAACGGGCGGGCGGTCCTCCCCTCCCGGC
>NZ_JAQYXB010000564.1:0-344 GCF_036322405.1 Streptomyces sp. SP17BM10
GGTGGTGTGGGGGGGGGCCGCGCCCCAGACCGCCCAACAAAACCCATCACACCCCCCCTCAACCCCCCGGGCCGCCCCCACACCCCCCCCCCCCACCCCCCGATAGAAAGCCCAAACCCCCCCCCCCCCCCCCCCGCCCCCCCCCCCCCCCAAAACCAACAAAACACAAACGGATCGGCCCAGCCACCCCCCACCCCCCACCAAAAACAAAAAAAAAAAAAAAAACAAAAAAAATACCAACCAAAACAACAAACAAGACTCGGACCACAAAAACCAACAAAAAAAACCAAAAAAACAAAACAAAAACCCCAAACACAAAACAAAAAAAAAAAAAAAAAAAACCA
>NZ_JAQYXB010000565.1:0-80057 GCF_036322405.1 Streptomyces sp. SP17BM10
AATAAAACGCACACGCCGAATACGCACCAGGCCGCGACAAGACAAGACGCGACCCGGCCCGAGCTGGGAAGTGGTGTTTCAGAGGATTGGCCGCCCCGGGACCGTCCGCGCCGATGCGTGTCCGGTGCTCCCTGCCAGGCAGCTCGAAGAACACTAGACCTCTCCGGAGACCGAGTCAAGCGCGGGTTCGCGCTCCACGGCGGCCTCCGCGGCGACCTCCGCGGCGACCTCCATAGGGGCCGCCTCGGGGGATTCCTCCGCCGTGTCGCCGGCCGGCAGCTGGAAGGCCAGGACGGCCACGTCGTCGTCGTGCTCCGACGTCACGCCCATCGCTCGGAGCAGGCGGGCGCAGATCACCTCGGGTGCGCCGATCGCGCCGGTCAGGGTGCGGGCGAGGAGGTCGAGGCCCTGGTCGATGTCCTCGTCACGGCGCTCGACCAGTCCGTCCGTATAGAGGACGCCGGTCGTGCCGGGCAGGAGGCGCAGGGTGTGGGAGACGTGCAGGCCTCCGCCGGTGCCGAGGGGCGGGCCGTTCTGCTCCTCGCTGCGCAGGATGGTTCCGTCGGGGCAGCGCAGGAGCATCGGGAGGTGGCCGGCGGAGGCGTAGGAGAGGGTGCGGCGCCGCGGGTCCCAGACGGCGTACGTGCAGGTGGCGATCTGGTTGGCGTCGATCTCCATGGCGAGGCCGTCGAGCAGGCGCATGACCTCGTGCGGCGGGAGGTCGAGGCGGGCGTAGGCGCGGACCGCGGTGCGCAGCTGGCCCATGACGGCGGCGGCGCGCAGTCCGCGGCCCATCACGTCGCCGATGACGAGCGCGGTGCGTCCGCCGTCGATGGCGATGACGTCGTACCAGTCGCCGCCGACCGCCGCCTCGGCGCCGCCGGGCTGGTAGGTGGCGGCGACGCGGAGGTCCGCGGGCTGGTCGAGCTTCTGCGGGAGCAGGCTGCGCTGGAGGGTGACGGCGGCCTCGCGCTGGCGGCGTTCGGCCTCGCGGAGCCGGGCGGCGGCGAGGACCTGGTCGGTGACCTCGGCGGCGAAGATGAGGACGCCGGCGGGCGGGCCGTCGGTGGAGGCGTCCCTGGTGTCGCGGAGGTCGCGGGGGTCGCCGGTGCCGAGCGGGACGCAGGAGACGTTGTAGTAGCGGTTGCCGGTCAGGCCGAGGATGCAGCGCGCCTTGACGCTGCGGGGCCGGCCCCCGCGGATGACCTGGTCCATGAGTGGCAGGACGCCGAGGGTGGCGAGCTCGGGCAGGGCCTCGCACGCGGGCAGGCCGGTGGGGCGCTCGCCGAAGAGTTCGCGGTAGGCGCGGTTGGCGTAGGCGAGCTGGTGCAGCGAGCCGTAGGTGACGGCGACGGGGGCGGGGATCCGGTTGAGGACCTCGCGCAGGTGCTGCGGTTTGTGCGGGTCGAGGAGTTCGGCCGCGGTGGCGGGGCTGGTCGGGTCGCGCGGGCCGGGGACCACGACGTCGCCGGAGGGCACGCCGTCCTCCGTGCCGACCGCGGTCTGCGGGGCGGCACGCCAGGGGACTCCGGTGAGCCGGGCGCTCCAGCGCATGAGGTTCAAACGACGGCCGCTTCCTCGTTTTCCAGTCATATCATCACTTTTTGTGTGCACATCAGCACACGGGGTAATGACTTTCGGTTGGGGCTGATCCTGTCAGGCGGAGGGCCGATTCCGGAAGTCGCGCGCGCTCGGCGTGGCCGTCCGGTCCGTCACGCCGGGGTGTCCGGCCCGCGTTCGGGGCGCGGTCCGAACCCGGCCTCGAATTCCGAACGCGGGTGCCCCAGCGTGCCGAGCGAGACGACCTCCCGGGAGAACAGCCCGCCCAGCACCCAGTCCATCAGCACCCGCACCCGCCGGTCCGCGCTCGGCAACCGGCGCAGGTGCCGTGCCCGGTGCAGCCACCAGGCGCGGCGCCCGGTGAGCCGCCCGCCGCGCCGGGTGTGGGCGACGGCGCGGCGCAGGCCGAGCGAGGTCGAACAGGCGGCCGGGCCCGGCCGGTACTCGGCGAGGTCGGGCGAGTGCGGGCCGCCGTCCAGGGCGACCGCGACGTTGCGGGCGAGCAGCTCGGCCTGGGCGAAGGCGTGCTGGGCGTTGGGCGCGCAGGGGCCGCCGTCCGCGTGCGGGTCGGGCACGGCCGCGCAGTCGCCGGCCGCCCAGACCCCGGGCAGCGCCCGTCCGTCCGGGCCGACGACCTGGAGGGTGGGCAGGCAGCGGACCCGGCCGGTGGTGTCCAGCGGCAGGTCGGTGTCGCGCAGCAGCGGGGACGGACGCACCCCGGCCGTCCAGACCAGCGTGCGGGCGGCGAAGCGGCTGCCGTCGGACAGCGTGACGACCCGGCCGGCCGCGGATTCCAGCACGGTGCGCAGCCGGACGTCGACGCCGCGTTCGCGCAACTGGCCCAGGGTGTGCGCGGCGAGCTCGGGCGACTCCTCGGCGAGGATCCGGTCGGTGGCCTCGACCAGCACCCACCGCAGGTCCTCCGGGGCGACGTTGTGGTAGCCGCGCACCGCGTACCGGGCCATGTCCTCCAGCTCGGCGAGCGCGCCGACGCCCGCGTAGCCGGCGCCCACGAAGACGAAGGTGAGGGCGGCCTGGCGCAGGGCCGGGTCGCGGGTGGCGGACGCGAGGTCCAGCTGTTCCAGGACGTGGTTGCGCAGGCCGACCGCCTCGGCGACGGTCGAGAAGCCGCGGCCGTGCTCGGCGAGGCCGGGCACGGGGGCCGTCCGGGAGACCGAGCCGGGCGCCACCACCAGGACGTCGTACGGGAGCTCGAGCGGCGTCGGCGTCTCGCCGGGCGCCGCGGCGTCGGCCAGGGCCCGGCGGGCGGCGTGTTCGATCCGGGTGATCCTCGCGGTGAGCACCCGGCAGTCCGGCAGGGCCCGGCGCAGCGGCACGACCACG
The DNA here is from genome assembly GCF_036322405.1 of Streptomyces sp. SP17BM10. Classification (NCBI taxonomy): domain Bacteria; kingdom Bacillati; phylum Actinomycetota; class Actinomycetes; order Kitasatosporales; family Streptomycetaceae; genus Streptomyces; species Streptomyces sp. SP17BM10. The sequence continues at coordinate 2,905 of NZ_JAQYXB010000565.1, forward strand.
TGCCGGGGGTCGATCGAACCGGCCGCCACCTCCGCGAGCAGCGGGTGGTACGTGAGGTAGGCCTGGGGCTCGACGACGGTGATCTCCACCTCGCCCCGGCGCAGCCGGTCGCGCAGGCCGCGCTGGAGGTGCAGCGCGGTGGCCATCCCGGCGCAGCCGCCTCCGGCGATCAGGATCCTGATGGTGCACCTCCTGGCGGTGTCGCGTTCGTGTGGTGTTCCGTCCCGGTCACGGGGCCCCGGGCCGTCCCCCGTTCGGGGGGTATCCCCCCGACGCGCCCCCCTATGAAGGACCGTGGGGGGCCGTCTTGTCCACAGTCCGTACCGGGCCGGATGCGGCGCGAGTGACCCGTGTGGCCAGTTGTGCTGTCCGGGCCACTTTCTGACGCACTTTCGGCTACGGAGAGGCGTGAACTATGGTCGGATTGTGTGCCGGAGCGGCCACCGCCATGACAACCGGCGGCGACGCACCGTGGAGCGGCCACTACGGCCAGTTCCAGCGTTGGCGCGAGAACCCGACTGCGGGACGGTCATCCGGGGAAGGGTAGTTCCCGGACGAGGCCCCGGACGGTGCCGACGCACCGAGCCGGACGCGTGACCCGGCCCGGTGGCACGACCGTGGTCACCGGAACGGGACGGACGGCACGAGCGATGGGTCATCAGGTCACTTCTGACGGGCTGAGCTGCACCGGGGGGTGCAGGGGCGGGCGACGACAGGGTCCGGGATCGGACGCCTGCGGGGGAGAGTTGAGATGATGGAGCAGGAACAGATGTTGGGGCGGGCGGGTGTACCGCACGTCGTCCAGGGCACGGTGCCGGAGCAGCGCGGGCCGGTGGAGCTGCCGCAGCAGCACGGGGTGTCGGCGGTCTCGTACGCCGGTGTCCCGTACCGGGCGGAGCCGCCGCAGACCGCCGTGCCGGGCGCCCGGCTGCGGGTGGACGCGCGGCGGAACCTGGAGAGCGTGCTGCGCGCCGCCCGCGAGGTGTTCGGCGAATTCGGGTACGGCGCGCCGATGGAGGAGGTCGCCCGCCGTGCCGGGGTCGGTGTCGGCACGGTGTACCGGCGCTTCCCCAGCAAGGAGGTGCTGGTCCAACGGATCGCCGCCGAGGAGGTGGCCTGGTTGACCGCACAGGCGCGCGAGTCGCTGTACGGCGGCGGCGGTGCCTGGGAGTCGCTGGCCGGGTACCTCGCGCGCGCGGTGAGCACGGGTGCCGGGCGGCTGCTGCCGCCGGAGGCCTTCCGGTACGCCGAGGAGCTCGGCCGGGTGCCCGAGCAGCGCGCGCCCGAACAGGCGCTCGCCGCCCGGTTCGACCTGCGCGGCGACGAGGCGCGGACGGCGGACGAGGCGACGGCGGCGGACGCCGATCCGCGGCTGCTGCTCCAGTTGCTGGCCGCCCTGGTGGCCCGCGCGGGCGCGGCGGGCGAACTGCGGCCGGGCGTCACGGTCGCGGACGTCGTCCTGGTGCTGACCGCGTCGGTGCCGGTGCACGCGGCGCGGACGGTCCCGGCGGTGGCCGGGGTGTCGGGTTTCGCGGTCGGCGGTCCGCAGGCGGACGGGCACGCGGTGGCCGGCCCCTCGGACCGGCTGCTGCAGATCCTCCTGGACGGCCTGCGGGCGCGTTGACGGCCCGCGGGCGGGCTCGCTACCGCCGGGGCCGGTGATCCCGGGCACGACCCAGAGGTCGGCCCGGCACGGCGGGCTGCCGTGACCGCCACGGGAGTTGGACGCGTGACCGGCGCGCGGGCACTGGGCGCGCGCCGGGTGCGGGCGTCGCGCAACCGGCCGTCGAGCGCTGGGCGAACACATCCGCGACGGCCCCTCGGAAGAGTGGGTACCGGCCGGTCCGGCTACCGCCCCTCCCTGCGCTATGCCATCCTTTGCCCGTGGTTGGAGCCAATGTCCCGATGCGCGCCCTTCTGGCGCCGCCGGCGCCGTACGACGGGGGACCGTGCGCCCACGCACGCCCGCGTGCTCTGCCACGCTCCGGGGGCTGTCGTGGAGTCTGGGGTCCGTTGTGAGCGCCGAGGAACAGAACGACTACGGATACGGGCTCGACTTCGGCCGCGCTGACGGCCGTCCGGGCGGTCATGCGGGCGGTTCGCCCGACGGTACCGCCGACGGTCCCTCCGGCGGCCTGGCGGAGGGGTCCGACGCGTCGTCCTCCGGCGCGGCCAGCCCCGCGTCCGGCCAAGTGCCTGGCGGCGCAGCGGGATCGGCCGCGGGACCGGCCACCGGCCACGTCCCGGACCAGGCCGGGATGCCCAGCCGCGAGTCGCTGTCCGCCTCCGCCGCCGCCCTCCCGCCGGCCCGGGTGCCCGGCCAGGCCCCGGCCGGCCGCGGTGGCGTCGCCCCCGAGGCCTTCGTCGGCGGCGCCCGGCCCACCCGTCCCACGGTGCCCGCCCCCGCCGACCCGGTGGACGGCGAGCGCCCGCCCTCCGACGCCGAGTTGACCGCCCGGGTGCGGGCCGGCGACGACACCGCGTACGAGGAGGTCTACCGCCGGCACGTCGACTCCGTCCGCCGTTACGCGCGCACCTGCTGCCGGGACAGCTTCACCGCCGAGGACCTCGCCGGCGAGGTGTTCGCCCGCACCCTGCAGGCGCTCAAGGCGGGCAAGGGCCCCGAGTTCGCCGTCCGCGCCTACCTGCTGACCGCCGTGCGCAACGTCGCCGCCGCCTGGACCCGCAGCGAGCGGCGCGAACAACTCGTCGACGACTTCGGCGTGTTCGCCCAGAGCTCGGCCGCCGTCGTCGACCTCGACCTGGCCGACCCGGGCGCCGACGCCTGGGCGATGGCCCTGGCCGACCAGCGGATGGTCATGCAGGCCTACGCCGAACTGCCCGAGGACGACCGGGTCGTGCTCTGGCACACGGAGGTCGAGCGGGAGTCCCCGAAGACCGTCGCGGTGATGCTCGGCAAGACCGCCAACGCCACCGCCGTCCAGGCCCACCGGGCCCGGGACCGGCTGGCCGCCGCGTTCCTCCAGGCCCACGTCTCCGGCAGCCAGGACAGCGCGTGCGAGGGGTACGCCAACCGGCTCGGCGCGTACGCGCGCGGCTCGCTGCGCAAGCGGGCCTCGGCGGACGTCGGACGGCACCTCAAGGAGTGCGACCGCTGCACGGCGGCCTACCTCGAACTGTCCGAGATCAACACCGGTCTGCGCGCGCTGCTGCCCGGTGGGGTGCTCGTGTGGGTCGGCGTCGGCGGGTTCAGCGCCGCCGCGGCCGCGGTGGGCGGTGCCGCAGCGGTCGGTGGCGCCGCCGCCGGGGCGGCTGCCGCGACGGCCGGGACGGTGCCGGGCACCGCGGGGGCTGCGGCCGGCGCCGGTGGTGCGGGGGCCGGAGCGGCCGGTGCCGGGGGTGCCGCGGGCGGGAGCGGGTCCAGTGCCGGCGCGATCGCCGGGGAGGGCCTCGGCACGGCCGCCAAGGCCGGCATCGCCGCCGCCGTCGCGGTGGCCGCGGCCGCCGTCGCCGCCTACGCGCTCACCGGCTCGCCCGAGGCCAGGCCCCCGGTCGCGGCGCCCACGGTGTCCGCGTCCGCCGCCGCGCCGGCCCCGGAACCACCCGCACCCGCACCCGCCGCGGCACCGGCGCCCACGCCGAGCAGCGCCGCGCCGGCTCCCGTGCCGCCGCCCGCCCCCTCCCCCAGGCCGACGCCGACGTCCGCCCCGAGCCCGGCGCGCAAGATCACGCCGCCGCCCGCGGCCACGAGCACACCGGCCCCGACGCCGACGCACAGCCGTCCGGTCGTCACCCCGCCCACCGTGCCGGTCCCCGGGACGCCGGTCGTGCCCACCCCCGAAGTGCCGCCCGTCCCCACCCCGACGGTGCCCACGCCGACCGTTCCGCCGGTGCCGACGCCGACCTTCACGCCGCCGACCCCGCCCGGACCCACCGACTTCTGGGCCGACTCGCTGCCCGTCCACAAGCCCGGCAAGCACCGGGTGCCGCCGCCCGGGCCCGCCATCCGGCAGCAGGGCACGGACTGGTTCTGGCAGCACGGCGGCGCCTGGATCGGCGGCGAGTACCACCCGCACGCCCTCACCGTGCACGCCCCCGCCACCACGCAGATCGACCTGAACCGCGCCTGCACGTCCTTCGACGCCGTCGCCGGTGTCGACGACCTGACGGTGTCACCCGGCGGCGTCGTCTTCTCGGTGCAGGGCGGCGACGGCACCACCCTGTGGCGCTCCCCCGCGCTCGCGGCCGGGCACGACGCGGTGCCCGTGCACGTGCCCCTGGCCGGGCAGACCTCGATCCGGCTGGTCGTCACGCCGGTGCACGGGATCTGGTCGGCGCTGAACGTGGCCGACTGGGCGGAGGCCCGCTTGCGGTGCTCCTGAACGTCGGGTGCGCCTGAAACGGGCCTCCGGGGGAGCCGTGGCTGCTGTCAGACGGCGCAGGAGCCGTCCGCGCAGGCCTCCCTGGCCGGAGCGATCTGGACGGGGGCCGGCCTGCGCTCGCCGATCTCGGCGGCCACCTGCTCCAGCACCTGGCGGAAGGTCTCGGCCTCCTGACCGCCCTGCACCGCCCACTTGCCCTCGAACACGAAGGTCGGGACGGCGGTGATGCCCAGCTCCCGGGCCTCCGCCAGCTGCGCGCGCACCTCGGCGGAGCCCTCGTCGCCCGCGAGGTAGGCCGCCACGCGCTCGCGCTCCAGGCCCGCGGCCACCGCGACGTCCGTCAGCGCGGCGCGGTCGCCGACGTCGACGCCGTCGGTGAAGTGCGCCTTGAGCAGCGCCTCCTTCAGACGGCCCTGGACGGCGGCGCCGTACTCCGTCTCCGCGAGGTGCAGGAGGCGGTGGCCGAGGAAGGTGTTCGCGTGCAGCGCGGCGTCGAAGTCGTACGTGATGCCCTCGGCCCGGCCCAACTCGGCGACGTGCGCGTCCATCGCGACGGACTGCGGGCCGTAGCGCTCGGCCAGCCACTCCCGGTGCGGGCTCGGCGTCGCCGGCGCGTCCGGGACCAGCTGGTACGGCCGGTAGACCACCTCGACGCCCTCCTTGCCCGCGAAACCGTCCAGCGCCTCCTCGAAGCGGCGCTTGCCGATGTAACACCAGGGGCAGGCGATGTCGGAGTAGATCTCGACCTTCATGACGGGGGCTCCAGGGGTGGGATGCGTCTGACGAGATTGGTGAACGGTGAACCATCTCGGGACATTCCCGGCGACTCAGACCCGGGACGGCGCCGGCACCACCAGGACCGGGCAGGCCGCGTGGTGGACGGCGGCCGTGCTCACCGAACCCAGGAGCAGCCGGCTGAAGCCACCGTTGCCGCGGGTGCCGACCACGAGGGTGTGCTGGCGGGTCGACGCCTCCAGCAGCACCTCGATCACGCTCCCCAGCACCACGTGCAGCGACAACTCCCCCGCGTACGGACGCGAACGCTGCTGCTGCACGGCGGCGACGGACCGGCGCAGGCCGTCCGCCATGCTCTCCACCAGCGTCTCGACGCTCTCCTGGACCAGCTCCGCCATCCCCGGCGGGTAACCGGCCGGCGCCGGGTTCACCACCGCGAGGACGTACAGCGGCAGCCCGAACAGCTCCGCCTCCGTCATCGCCCGGTCCAGCGCCCACAGCGACCCGTCCGACCCGTCGCAGGCCGCCAGCACCCCCGGCGGACGCCCCGTCGGGGGGCGCCCGAGCACCGACAGCACCACCGGCACCGGCTCCTCCTGGCTCACCGCGACCACGACCGCCTCCTCACACCCGCGCCCAACGGCAACCCCGCCATCATCACCCGCCCCGCCCAGGGCACCGCCGAGCCGCGCGGCGGGGGCGAGGAGATGGAGGTGCGGGCACCGCCGCGACGAGCGGCCGGGTGCGGGGAGACGGAGGTGAGCCTCCCTCCGAGCGGAGGGGGTGGGAATCGCAGGCCTGCCGGTGAGCGGGCGCGGCCTGCGCTGGGCTCGGCCAAAAGAGCGGGCTCGTGGTGGCGCGGAGGGGCGCGTGGTGGGTGTGGTGCGCCTGGGGTGTGCGTGGTTCAGGGGGTCAGGGCGGGGCGGATGGGCTGGGGAAGGCCGGTCCAGCAGGCGCCGTGGCGGCGGGCGCGGACGCGGCGGAGCCAGAGTTCGGTGGAGACCAGGTCGGCGAGGCCCGCGAGGGCGTGCGGGGAGTGGAGGGTGGCGGGGTCGGCGAGGCCGGCGCGGACGGCGGGAAGGTCGATGAGGCCGGCTTCGGCGAGGAGGGGGGCGTCGAAGAGTTCCGCCAGGCCGTCCGCGGCGAGGCGCAGGCCCGCGCGGGCGGGGGCGGTGCGGTCGGGGCGGGGGCCGCGGCCCCAGTCGGGCGGGAGGTCGGTGCGGCCGGCGCCGGTGAGGACGGCGTGCAGGAGGGCGTGCCGGGCGCCGGGCTGCAGGCGGACGTCGTCGGGCAGGAGTCGGGCGGCACGGACCACCTGGTTGTCCAGGAAGGGGGCGTGGAGGCGCTGGCCCGGCTGTTCGGCCGCGTGGACCAGCGTGCGGAAGGAGTGCGCCTGCCGGTAGAGGGCGTGCCTGGCCCGCCGCGCGCCCGGGTGTTCCTCGGGCGCCGGTCTGCGCGCCGCCAGGCGCAGCCGCAGGGCGACCGAGGAGAGCGCGTCGTCGGAGAGCCAGCGCGCGGCCGGACCGGGGACGCACCAGGCGAGGTCGCCGGCCGAGCGGTGGCCCGCCGTGCCGCCGCCGTCGGGGACGTGCCGGGCCGTGAGCTTCGCCGCGGCGTCATCCAGCGCCTCCGCGTAGCGGATCCGGGAGAGTCGGTGGGCGGCCCGCACGACGGTGAGCGGGGTGCGCAGGGCGCCCGTGAGAACGCCGGCCGTGGCGCGGTCGGCGCCCGCCAACGCCGCGACGGGAGGCAGGAGTTCGCGGGGGCGGCCGGCCCGGATGAGGTCGGCGAGCCGGGCCGGGTGGCCGTCGAGGACCTGGCGGGCGCCGTAGCCGGTGAGGTGGTCGGTACCGCCGGCGCCGAAGCGGGCCTCGGCGCGGGCGGCGGCGACGAGTTCGGGCCCGGGTTCGTCGGTGAGCCGCCCGGACTGCGGGTCGCTGCGCAGGCTCGCGTACGGGAGGGCGTCGGGCCCCGGGTCGAGCACGGTGTGCCGCAGCCGGGGCGTGTCGGGGGCGAGTGCGAGGGTGGCCGGTGGGTCGGTCTCGCCGAGCGTGACGGCGGCCAACTGCTCTGGGGCGGCGGGCTCCTGGACGGCCGTACGGGCCCAGGAGCCCTTGACCGCGCCCGTCCGCGCACCGATCGCCGGCACGACCCCGTGCTCCTCCCCGCCTCCGGGGGAAGCCACCGGCGGCGCGGACGGCAGCGGTACCGCGGCGGCGAGCAGGGCGACGGTCGCCGAGGCGGTGCCGTACGACAGGTCGACGCCGAGGCGGGGGCGGGCGCCGCCGGACGGGGCGGGTGCGGTGGTGCGGACCCGGGAGCGGACGGATTCCAGCAGGGCGCGCGTGAGTTCGCGCACCGCGGGCGCCTCGCCGCGCGGCTGGTCGGCGCCGGCGCCGGTCTCGTCGTAGGCGTCGAGGTAGGGCCGGCCGCCGCGGACGGCGAGCACGTGGCCGGGCGGCACCCGCTGGACGCCGACGTAGGGGGTGCCGGCGCCGAGGGCCTCGGGCGACTCGGGGCAGGCGAGCCGGGCGGCGAGGTGGCCGGTGTCGAGGGGCGCGCCGACCAGGTCGGCGAGAGGGAGGGCGGCGGTGGCGTACGCGGTGCCGCCGCACCAGGGGGTGTGGAAGACCGGCTGGGCGCCGGCCAGGTCGGTGAGCAACAGGGTGGAGCGGGTGCCGGTGCGCAGCACGACGGTGTAGCTGCCGGGCCAGGCGGTGAGGTGGCGGACGGCGCCGCCGCGGGCGGCGGCGAGGCCGGCGGCGAGTTCGGCGTCGGTGGCGCCGCAGTGACCGAGGACGGCGAGCCGGGTGGTGGCGGGGGTGTCCTCGACGGGGTCGGGGGCGGCGAACCCGCCGGTGACGGCGGGGCGGGCGCCGGGGCGCAGGGTGACGAGGCGGATCTCCTCGGGGCGCCAGTCACCCACCGCCCAGAGCGGGTTGGGGCCGGTCCAGAGGGCGTGGGCGGCGATCGGCACGACCGTCGCGAGCGCCTCGTGCGCCGGTGCGCCCGTGCGGGGAGCGCCCGTGCTCCAGCCCGTCAGCCACCGCATCGCGCCTCCACCGGACGAGGACCTGCCGCCGTGCGGCACGTCCGCCGGCGGGCAGCCCCGGGCCGGCTCGTCGCGTGCGCCGCGGCGGCTGCCCGGTCCGTTCCGGTGCGCCGTCAGGAGACATCGTGCCACCGGTTGGCGCCGCGGTGACCGGTGTTGTCGGTTCCGGTTGCGTGCCGCGGGGGTCCGGTCCCCGGGCGGGCGGGACGTTCGGGTCCGAAGCGACGGCGGACGCGCCCCTCGGCGCGGCGGTGCGCCCGGTGCCGGTGTGCGGCCGGATCCGTTCGGTGGGCGGTGGGCGTCGTCCCCCGCCGGGCGGGCCGGGCCTCCCCCTCCATGGCCCGGACCGCCCGGGGGAACGCCTTTGGCATGGGCATCGCGAGATGGCCGAAAGGCGTCGTCCGGCCCGGGAGGGCATCCGCATGCCCTCCCGGACGTCGCCGCCACCCGCGGGGATTGAGGCAGCGGCATCCCCCGGCCCGCCGGGTCCTCGACGGCGGGCCGACCCACGACCACCAGCGAATCGCCGCGCCGCCGGTCGGGCCAGGGGGCACGGCCGGGCGCACGTGAACACGGGACCGGAGCACGGCGCTCCGGCGCGCGGCGCCCCCGGCCCGTTCCGGGCGGCCGCGGCCCGGCCGCCCGAACTCCCCGCGCGGGGGCGCCGGGTGCGCGATCCCGCCATCCGGAATGAGGTCTCTTAACCGTCGGAACGCGTCCGACTACTCTAGGTACAGCAGCTACGGCCCGGTGCCGCCCGGGCCCCGCGCACAAGGCCGCAGGAGGTGCCGCCGCCACCATGACCGTCAGCCCACGAGGACCGAACGAACGGCTCGGCACGCTCCTGTCCCTCGCCCAGATCAGCAACGCGGGGCTGGCCCGCCGGGTCAACGACCTCGGCGCCCAGCGCGGGCTGACACTGCGCTACGACAAAACCTCGGTGGCCCGTTGGGTGGGCAAGGGCATGGTCCCGCAGGGGCCCGTCCCGCACCTGATCGCCACCGCCATCGGCGGCAAGCTCGGCCGGCCCGTCCCGCTCGAGGAGATCGGCCTCGGCGACACCGACCCGGCGCCCGAACTCGGCCTGGCCTTCCCCCGGGAGGTCTCCGAGGCGGTCCGCTCGGCCACCGACCTCTGGCGGGTGGATCTCGACCTGCGCCGCGGGCCCGGGGCCGGGCGCTGGAGCGACAGCCTGACGGGCACCTTCTCGGTCGCCGCCTACGCGACGCCCGTCTCCCGCTGGCTGATCAACCCGGCGGACGGCTCGGTGGCCCGCGAGGTGCCGCGCGCCGCGAGCGAGTCGGCGCCCTTCCGGGTCGGCCACTCGGACGCCGCCAAGCTGCGCGAGGCCGCCCAGGAGGCACGCCGCTGGGACTCCAAGTACGGCGGCGGGGACTGGCGTTCGTCCATGGTGCCGGAGTGCCTGCGGGTGGAGGCGGCGCCGCTGCTGCTCGCCTCGTACAGCGACGCGGTCGGCCGGGCGCTGTTCGGCGCGACGGCCGAACTCACCAGGCTGGCCGGGTGGATGGCCTTCGACACCGGGCAGCACGAGGCCGCCCAGCGCTACTACATCCAGGCCCTGCGCCTGGCGCGGGCCGCCGCCGACGTGCCGCTCGGCGGCTACGTGCTCGCCTCGATGAGCCTGCAGGCGGGCTACCGCGGCTTCGCCGAGGAGGCGGTGGACCTCGCTCAGGCCGCCCTGGAGCGCAACCGGGGCCTCGCCACCGCCCGGACGATGAGCTTCTTCCACCTGGTGGAGGCACGGGCCCAGGCCAAGGCCCGCAATGCGGCGGCGTGTGCGACGGCGCTCGGCGCGGCGGAGAGCGCGCTCGAACGAGCGCGCGCCGGTGACCCGGATCCCTCCTGGATCGACTTCTACGCCTACGACCGCCTCGCCGCCGACGCCGCCGAGTGCTTCCGGGACCTCGGGGTGCCCTCCAAGGTGCGCCAGTTCACCCGCGAGGCGCTGGCCAAGCCGACCGAGGGCTTCGTCCGCTCGCACGGCCTGCGGCTCGTCGTCTCGGCGATGGCCGAGGCCGAGGCCGGCAACCTGGACGCCGCGGTCGCCGCCGGCGAGCGCGCCGTCGAGGTGGCCGGGCGGATCTCCTCGCAGCGCAGCCGGGAGTACGTGGTCGAGATGCTGCGCCGCCTCGAGCCCTTCCAGGGCGAGCGGCGGGTGCGCGAACTGGCCGAGCGCGCCCGGGCGGTGATCGTCGCCCCGGCGTGACCGCCCGCCCGCGCACCGGCGGCCGTGCGCCGGCCCACGCACCCTCGACCGCTCCCGCCCGAGGTGGCAGCATCGGCGGCGAACGCGGCCCCGTGCCCGGCGACGGGCGCGGGCCGGCCGGGCGGACGGACTGCGAGGAGCGGCGGTGACGTACGACTTCGACGTGCTGGTGGTGGGCGGCGGGATCGTCGGGCTCGGGACGGCGTACGCGCTGACGGCGGCCCGGCCGGAGCTGCGGATCGCGGTGCTGGAGAAGGAGCCCGGCTTCGCCGCCCACCAGACCGGGCGCAACAGCGGGGTGATCCACAGCGGCCTCTACTACCGGCCCGGCTCGTACAAGGCGCGGTTCGCCGTGGCGGGCGCCGCCGAGATGGTCGCGTTCTGCCGCGAGCACGGGATCCCGCACGAGGTGACCGGCAAGCTCGTCGTCGCCACCCGCGCCGACGAACTGCCGCGCCTGGCGGCACTGGCCGAGCGCGGGCGGGCGAACGGCATCCCGGTCACCGAGCTGGACCGGGCCGGGATCGCCGGCCACGAGCCGGAGGTCACCGGCCTGGCCGGCCTGCACGTCGCCACCACCGGCATCTGCGACTTCCCGGCCGTCGCCACGGCCTACGCCCGGCTGGCCCGGGAGGCGGGCGCGGTGCTGCGGCCGGGCTGCGAGCTGCGGGCGGTGGACCGGCGGGCGGACGGGGTGACGGTGCAGACCTCCACCGGCGAGCTGCGCTGCCGGGTGCTGGTGAACTGCGCCGGGCTGCACAGCGACCGGATCGCCCGGCTGGCCGGCGACGACCCGGGCCTGCGGATCGTGCCGTTCCGCGGCGAGTACTACGAACTCGTCAAGGAGCGCCGCGAGTTGGTGCGTGGCCTGGTCTACCCGGTGCCCGACCCTGCGTTCCCCTTCCTCGGCGTGCACCTCACCAGGGGCGTCCACGGGGACGTCCACGTCGGCCCGAACGCCGTGCCCGCGCTCGCCCGCGAGGGGTACGACTGGCGGACGGTCCACCCGCGCGAGCTGGCCGGGACGCTGGCCTTCCCCGGCACCTGGCGGATCCTGCGGCGGCACTGGCGCTACGAGGTCGGCGAGCTGCACCGCTCGCTGTCCAAGCGGGCGTTCACCACCGCCGTCCAGCGGCTGCTGCCCGCGGTGACCGCCGACGACCTGGTGCCGACGACCGCCGGGGTGCGCGCGCAGGCCATCGCCAGGGACGGCTCGCTGCTGGACGACTTCGCGTTCGCCGGCTTCGACCCGGCCGACCCGCGCTCCCCGCGCCGCCTGGTGCACGTCCTCAACGCCCCCTCCCCCGCCGCGACCGCCTCGCTGCCGATCGGGCGGGAGGTGGCCCGCCGGGCGCTGGCCGCGCTGGAGGCGGAGGGGTGAGCGGTCCGGGTGGCGTCCGGAGGGGTGAGCGGTCCGGGTGGCGTCCGGAGGGGTGGACGGGCGGCGCGCGGAGGGGCGGATGAACCGCGTCACACGCCCCTCCGGCCGCCCCGCGCGGCCCCGTAGACTCGGGGAATTGTGACTGCCACCGCCCCCATCCCCCAGCAATCGCCGTCCGCCCGCCTGTCCGCCGCGCCGGCCGGCTACCCCGCGCCGATGTACCCGCACAAGGCGACCGAGGCCCAGCACCGCGAGCGGCGCATCCGCAGCTTCCAGCCGCGCCGGGGGCGGATGACCAACGCCCAGGCGGGCGCCCTGGACCGCGGCTGGGAGACGTACGGCATCCCGATCGACGGCACCCCGCTCGACCTGCGCGAGCTGTTCGGCGAGCTCCCGGTGACGCTGGAGATCGGCTTCGGCATGGGCGAGACCACCGCCGCGATGGCCGCCGCCGACCCGAAGAAGGGCATCCTCGCCGCCGACGTCCACACCCCCGGCCACGGCAACCTGCTCGGCCTGCTGGAGCGCGACGGCTCCGAGAACGTCCGGCTCGCCGCCGGGGACGCGGTCATCCTGCTGCGCGACATGCTGCCGGACGCCTCGCTGGCCGGCCTGCGCGTGTACTTCGCCGACCCGTGGCCCAAGCCCAAGCACCACAAGCGCCGGCTGATCCAGCCGTCCTTCCTCGACCTCGTCCTGCCCCGCCTCGCCCCGGGCGCCCTGGTGCACTGCGCCACCGACTGGGAGCCGTACGCCGAGCAGATGCTCGACGTGCTGTCGGCGTCGCCGGAGCTGGAGAACCTGCACCCCGAGGGCGACGGCACCGGCTGGCTGGAGCCCGCCGACCACCCGGACGGCAGCGTTCCCGGGTACGCGCCGCGGCCCGAGTGGCGGCCCGTCACGAAGTTCGAGCGGGCCGGCATCGCCAAGGGGCACGTGGTCCACGACCTGCTGTTCCGCCGCCGCTGAGCCGGCCGGGCCGTTCGAACGGCCCGGCCGCGGCCACCGACGGGCCCGGCGCGAACCGGACGATTCGTCCCGAGTCCTCCCTCCGGGCCCGTGCCGTGGCCTACCCTGAGCCGCGTGAGCAGCCCGTCGGGCGGCGGGTTCCGGTCCACCGTCCGAGCCGCCGCCGGCGCACCGCAGACGGCTCCGCGCACCGGCGGCACCCGGACGATCCCGGGGCCGCGGAAGCGCCGGGCCCACCGGTTCCTGCCCTGGCCGGGCACCTTCCCGGCCGCTGCCCCGCGCGCCGGGCGCGGCCGTTCGTTCGCGCTCTCCTCCGTCACCGCGACCGCCGTGCTCACCCTGGGCGCGTGCGGGGTGCTGATCCTGCAACTGGTCCAGCGGCAGACCGGCACGACCGGGCTGCTGGTCGGCCTCGGGCTCGCGATGGTGCCGCTGCCCTTCGTGCTCGGCGGCCTCGCCTGGCTCAACCTGACCGCCCGGGTGCCGCTGCGGCACACCGTGTTCTGCCTCGGCTGGGGCGCCTGCGCGGCGACCACCGTCGCGATCCTCGCCAACAACTGGACCAGCAGCCACCTCACCGGCCACCAGGGTCCGCTAGGCGAGCTGCTGGGCGCCGGCATCGTCACCCCGGTCATCGAGGAGACCGCCAAGGGCACCGCCCTGCTCGTCCTCCTGCTGCCGGTCGGCCGGCGCCTGCGCTGCCCCGGACGACGGGGCGGGCGCCCCTGCGCGCCGCTGCTGCGCCGCCTGCCGACCCCCCGGAGCGCCCGCCCGTACGCGCGCCGGGCCGCCAGCGTGCACGCCCGCGAGCGGCTGGGGCTGCGCCCCTACCTGCGCCCGCTGCCGTACCTGCGGCCCGCCCCGCCGTCCGCCGGCGCGTCCGGGCCCGGGCGCGCCCTCCATTCCCGGCCGCGCACGCTGGCGGCCGGGGTGGTCCTCGGCGGGATGGCCGCGTGCGGGTTCGCGTTCACCGAGAACGCCCTCTACCTCGGCCGGGCCTTCTCCAGCGACCAGCAGCAGCGGCTGGACAGCATCGGCCTCGGTGAGCCGCCCAGCCTGCGCGACTTCGACAGCACCGTGCAGACCTTCGTCCTGCGCGGCCTGCTCTCCCCGTTCGCCCACCCGCTGTTCACCGCGCTGACCGGCCTCGGCGTGGCGGTCGCGCTCACCACGCACCGCCGCTGGCTGGCCCGGATCGCCGCGCCGGTCGGGCTGCTGCTGGCGATGGCCCTGCACGGCACCTGGAACGCCGCCGCCGACCTCGGCACGCACGGGTTCCTGCTGGTGTACGCGGTGCTGATGGTGCCCTGCTTCGGCGCGCTGGTCGGCTTCGCGGCGTGGGCGAGGTCGCGCGGCGTGCGGCACGCGGCCCGGCGCCGCAAGCGGGCCGCCGAGCCGGGGTGACGCGGCCCGCTGGGGCGCCCCACGAGAAGCCCGGCGGAGAACCGATTTCCCATTCGGGCGACTTACCCGTACTGTTGGGTTCACCGACGCGGGGTGGAGCAGCTCGGTAGCTCGCTGGGCTCATAACCCAGAGGTCGCAGGTTCAAATCCTGTCCCCGCTACTCAGTAGCCGAAAGGCCCGGAGGATTCGTCCTCCGGGCCTTTCGCGTTCCCCGGACCGCGCCCGGGCCGGTTTCCGAGCCCGTTTTCGATCTCGTTTCCCATCTCGGCAACTTTCCCGTACTGTTGGGTTCACCGACGCGGGGTGGAGCAGCTCGGTAGCTCGCTGGGCTCATAACCCAGAGGTCGCAGGTTCAAATCCTGTCCCCGCTACTCAGTAGCCGAAAGGCCCGGAGGATCCGTCCTCCGGGCCTTTCGCGTTCCCGTGGACGTTCCGGCGAGCGGTCCCGCCGAATAATCCGTTGCCCTCCCCTCGGAGCGCTGCCTACAGTGGCGGCACACTGAAAGGAGGTGATCCTGAATTGAGTTCCATCAGGATGCGTGAGGTGGCTGCTCGCTAGAGCCGCCCCTGCCTGCGCAGGGTGGAGCCCGTGGGCTCCCGGCAGGCGAAATCCACAGCAGTCACCCGGCCCGTGGGCTCACCGGTACATCCCCGGTGCCTCGGCGCCCGGCCAGTGCACGGGCCGGCGCGGAGGAGCAGCCCACGGGCCGTCTGCGTTCTCCGGCGGTCGTCGCCGCGGCACCAGGGCGTTTCCGTGACGTGATCACGGCGCTAGAGTCGGCCGGGGTTCCGGAGCGGAGCGACGCGGGCACAGGGGGTACGCGATGACGAAGGCGCGGCGGCGGACGGGTACGGCGGCCCTGCGGACGGCTCAACGGGCCGCGGCCGCCGTCCTGTTCGGGACGGGTCTGCTCGGCCTGCTGCTCTTCTCGCTCGGCCGGGCCCACGCCTGGCAGGCGCTCGGCGGCGGGCTCGTGATCGTCGGGGCGGCGTCGGTGGTCGGCGGTGCGCTCGGTTTCCTGTTCGGCGTGCCGCGGGTGCGCAACGGCTCCGGCGAGCCGCAGGGCTCGTACGCGCCGAACACCAACCTGGAGCAGGTCTCGGACTGGCTGACCAAGGTGCTGCTCGGTGTCGGGCTGACCCAGCTCGGCTCGCTCGGCGAGCGGCTGCACCAGCTCGGCACCGCGCTAGCGCCGGCGCTGGGCGGCGAGGACGCGGCGGTGCCGTTCGCGGCGGCGCTGGTGCTGTACTTCGTGGTCTTCGGCTTCCTGGCCGGCTGGCTGGTGACCCGCCTCGCGCTGCCCCAGGTACTGACCGACGCGGACCAGGCCCTGGACCTCTTCCTGGCCGGGCAGGACCGCGACCGCCACGGCGACAAGGTCGGCGCGGACGACCTGCGGGTGCGCGCGATGCAACAGCTCGGCGTGCTGGGTGGCAGCGCGGACCGGCCGGGCGCGCTCGCCGCGCAGCTGCCGCCGTCCGCGGTGTCGGCGGCGGCCGGGCCGGACGGCGTGGTGGCCGAGGTCCGTTCGACCGCGCGCCGCTCGGCGCTGACCGCCGACCAGGTGCGGGACCTCTACGCGGACGGCTCGGAGGGCCGCCGCATCCAGGCGCTCGCGCTCATGCAGGGCGATCCGGCACTGGCCGACCTGTCGAGCGTGCTGGACGCGATCGAGCACCCGCGCTCGGGGTTCGAGCAGTACCACGCGCTGCTGGCCGCGCGGGGCCTGCTCTCCGGGCTGGCGGGCGCGGAGGCGCAGCGGCTGAGGGACGCCGTGGCGGGGCAGTTGATGCTGCCGAACGGCATTCCGTACGGCTCGGACCGGAGCTGGCTGGCGGAGAAGATCCTGTCCCGGTTGGGGGCACTGACCGATCCGCAGGCAGCGGTAGCCGTACCCGCCGCCGTTCCGCCGCAGCAAGCGGCTCCGGGGGAGGGCTCCTAGGCCGTGCGGCCGGCCTCGCGGCGGCGGTGGTCGGCGGCCCGCAGCGCGAGGACGCGGCGGGTGTGACCGTCCCCGGCGCGCGGGAAGCGGCGGATCTCGCTGGTGACCCGGCGCTGCCCGAGCGCGTACCGCAGGGCGTCGAGGTGGCCGCAGGCCCGGCCGCGGCCGTCGTGCAGCGGGTGGACGAGCGCCTCGCCGTCCGGGGAGGTCACCCGGACCAGCTCCGCCAGGGCGTCCACCTGCCGGGCCGGGCCGAAGCGTTCGGGGTAGGCGAAGAGCAGGTAGCCGCTCAGGGTGAGGGCGAACGTGCCGTCCGCGAACGGCAGTCGGGGCAGCGCGGCGGCCACGTACCGCTCCGGGTGGGCGGCGGCGTCGGCGACGTACAGCCGGCGGGCGCGGTCCCAGCTGCGCAGGTAGCGGTCGGGCGGGATCAGCCGCGCGGGCGGGTAGAGCTCGGGGCGGGCGGTCATCGCGGCGGCCATCGCGGCCCGGGCGGCGAGCGCGTGGGCGGCGACGGCGGGCGGGGGCAGGGCGTAGGCCGGGTCGGCGGCGATCACGCGGCAGCCGAGGGCGCGGGCTTCGGCGGGGAGGCCGGCGGCGCCGCCGGGGCAGTCGAGCACCGGCCCCGGCAGGGCGGCGAGCCGGGCGCGGGTGAGGCCGAAGAGCGCGCAGTACTCGTCCAGGGGGCGGGAGGTGACCAGGAGGTCCGGGTCCGCGGCTGGGGTGTCGTCGGCCACGCGGCCATCCGAACACGGGCCGGCCCCGGCCGCATCCGGAGCGTGCCGGGGCGCGGTCGGGGCCGTGGGCGGCCACGGGGAGGGCTCGCTCGGCGGCTCAGCGGCCGCACAGGCCCTGGATCGCGGCCCGGTTGACGTTGGTCAGGCCGCGGACCAGCTGCGCGGTGAGGAAGACGATCACGATGCCGGCCACCGACACCGCGGCGATCTGCCCGGCGCCCTCGACGAAGTAGACGTGCTCGACGCCCTTGCCGTCCGTGTAGTCGAACAGCCTGTAGCCCCGCCACGAGGTGAAGGTCGGGAAGACCCAGTGATAGAGCGGGTAGAGCGCCATCGTCCAGCCGACCAGCAGGAACACCAGCGTCATGGCGAAGCTGAACACCGCCCACGGGAACATGACCACCTGGTGCAGCACGCCCTTCCACCCGGCCGCGTCCGCCAGCCGTGCGGTGATCGCGCCCCACGTGCCCGGCCGGCTCCGGCGCACCGGCTCCGGGCCGGACACGTCCAGACCGAGCATGCCGCGGGCCCGGGACCGCTCCAGCCGGCCGAAGCCGCGGGCGACGACCGTCAGCCCGGCCAGGACGGGCAGGCCGAGGACGGTCACGAAGGTGCCGGCGCCGAAGGAGAAGAGGACGACGGCGACGGTGAAGCCCGCGATCGCGACCGGCAGGCCGGTGAGGACGTAGCCGACCTCGCGGTAGTAGTGCGCGGAGAACGGCGCCCGCCAGAACGGCGGCGGCTCCTCGGTGCGGCGGGCCCGGGCGGGGCGGCTTCCGGCCTGCTCGGTGCCACGGGTGTCGCGGTCGTCCAGGAAGCCCCAGTCGCGGTCGTGCGTGGTGGAGGTACTGCTCATGTCCCCGGCCCCTGTTCGTCTCGTCCCCTGCTGACGGTCTCATTCTTGTGGGGCGGGGTGGTGCGGCGGCATCCGGAGACCTGGCGGATCGGGGGTGGGGTTAACCCCCCGTGCCCACCGTTTCGCCCGTACCGCTCCCCCGCCACTCGTCGGCGAGGAGCGAGTACAGGTACGAGTCGGACCAGATGCCGCCCTTGAGGACGTCGTGCCGGATCCGGCCCTCCCGCTGGAAGCCGAGCTTCCCGAGCACCCGGACGGAGGCCGTGTTGTCGACGTCCACGGACGCGGCCAGCCGGTGCAGGCCGAGGCGGTCGAAGGCGAGGACGCACAGCAGCCGGGCGATCTCGCTCCCGTAGCCGTACCCCCAGACGTCCCGGCGCAGCACGTACCCGAGCTCGGCGGACCGGTACGGGCCGACGGTGAGGGCGGCCTGGCCGATCGGCGGGGCGTCCGCCGGGTCGTCGTCCGCGCCGGGCCCGGTGTGGAGGGTGACGGCCAGCCGGTAGGTGTCGCGCTCCTCCTCCATCGCCCCCTCCAGGTAGAGGGCGAGCTGGTCCGCGCAGTCCTCGCGGTCGCGCGGCTCGAACGGGAGGTACCGCGTGACCTCCGGGTCGCCGAACAGCGCGTGCAGCGCGTCCAGTTCCTCCGGGGTGTGGCGGTACTCGCGGATGGCCAGCCGGGGGCCGGTGAGACGTACGGGGACCATGGCTGCCGACCCTACCCCCGACCAGCGGTTACCGTTCGAGCTATGAACGACGAAGACCTGCGGCTCGCCCCGCGCACCAGGGCCGCCGACCTGCTCGCCTGGGCGGCGGCGGAGGGCCGCACCCCGGTGGCCGAGGCGCCGGTGCGCGCGGTGCTGGCGCTGCTGGAGCTGGGCGAGGGCAGGATGCGCGACGGCTGGCCCGAACTGACCTCGGACGCCGTGGAGCACCTGCTGTACGAGCGGCTCCACCTGTACGTCCAGCCCGCCCCCGACGACGACCCGTTCGCGTACGGCGAGGCCGTACGGCTCCTGGTCGACCACCAGCGGGCGGCGAAGCGGCTCAACGCCAAGCGGCAGGAGCGGCTGCACGCCGAGGCCGAGTGGCAGGGCGAGGTCGCGGCGGGACTGCTGCGCCGGGCCGACCTGGTGACGTGGCCCCGGCTGTACGCGGTCCTGCTGCGCGCGCACGGAGTGGACGTCGCGGACGGGGAGGCGGTGCGGGACTGGCTCGCCGGGTTCCTCGAACTGGCCGAGGAGGAGCGGCTGGACGCGTTCGGCGCACTGGCGGAGGCCGGGTGGCTGGACGAGCCGGACGAGCAGGGCTGGGGCCCCGGCCGGGTGCTCTCGGTCGGCATGGCCACGGACGGCGCGCGGCGGCTGCTGGAGCAGGGCCTGATGCGGCGCAGCTACCGCAACCTCGCCGAGCTGAACGCGCTGGGGCGGCCGATGCCGGACGAACTGGCCGGGGACTTCGGGCAGTTCGAGGACGCGGCGGTGGAGGCGGCGCTCGCGCTGTTCGGCGAGTGGACGGTGCCGGGACTGCCACGGCTGCTGGTCGAGGAGTTCCCGGAGCTCGCGCCGGAGCCGGGGTCGGCGGAGATCGAGGCGTACCTGGCCCGGTTGCCGGAAGCTCCGGAAGGATCGGAGGCGTCGGAGGTGCCGGAAGGGGACTGAACCGGGAAGGCCCCGGCCGGTGACGGTCGGGGCCTTGCTCTTCGGCGGGGGTTCAGGGGTTGAGGCCGCGCTGCTGGAGCCAGGTCTCCGGGTCGACCGGGGCGCCGCCGCCCGGGCGGACCTCCAGGTGCAGGTGCGGGCCGGTGACGTTGCCGGTGGCGCCGACCTTGCCTATCTGCTGGCCGGAGGTCACCTGGCCGCTGCCCTTGATGATCGAGGAGAGGTGGCAGTACCAGATCTCGGTGCCGTCGGGCAGCGTCTCGACGATCCGGTAGCCGTACGCACCGGACCAGCCGGCCGAGGTGATCGTGCCCTGGCCGACCGCGAACACGGCGGTGCCGGTGTCGGCGGCGAAGTCCAGGCCGGTGTGCAGGTGCGCCCAGTAGCGGGCGCTCTGGCCGTAGTGGGCGCTCAGGTTGTAGTCGCGCACCGGCAGCGTGAGGGCGGCGGCCTTGGCCTTCTCGGCGTCGTCGGCGGCCTTCTTCGCCTCGGCCTCCTTGGCGGCGGCCTTGGCCTGTGCCTCCTGCGCGGCCTGCACGCGGGCGCTCTCCTCGGCGGCGGTGCGCTGGCCGTCGGCCTGCTGCTGGATGCGGGCGGCGAGCGCGAGGCCGGGGTCGGCGGAGAGCGCGACCGGGGCCTCGTCCGGGGCCTCGACGGCGGGCGCGGCGGCCGGGGTCGCGGAGGCGAAGCCGGTGGCGCCCAGGGTGGCGGCGACGGCGGTGACGCCGAGCAGCGGGGAGGCTCCGCGGGTCTGACGCGGCATCCGGTGGCGGTTGGCCTCGGCCTCCGGGGCCGGGAACTCGTCCTCGACCGGACGGGGGTGGTCGAGGAGCTGGGTACCGGCGGCAGGGCCGGCGGGCTGTGCCGGGGTGTGCGTCGACGCCACGGAGGCGTGCTCCTTTCCTTCCTTCGCGCCTACCGGGTTAGCTGACGGGTTCGGAGCAGGAAGGTCTCCTACGGCCGGGCCGGGGCCCCGCCGATTCACCCCAAGGAACGTGGTTCCCCGGCTCCCTGACCTGCCCGGAGGCCGGCCGGCGGGATTAGGCGACGGCGCACGGTGCCGTCTGGGTACGGCGTTTCGACCGCGCTGCGTTATCAAACGTTAATCCTAGGACGCCCTGATTCCAAGCCGTCCGCCCGGGACGGCCGACAACCGGGCGGGCGGCTTGTGCCCTATGACTGATTTGCGCCTCTTGCCCACCCCTGACACCACTTAACGTGATCGGGCGTCACCGCACGGCGGCCCGAACGGGCCCATCTGAGTACCCCTACTCATGTGCGGCGGGCCCGGCCGCCGCGATCCTGGCGCCATGAACGCACCGATGCAGTCCCGCACCACGGCCGCGTACCACCTTCAGGCCGTGCTCTCCTTCGCCCTGTCGGGCACCGCCCTCGCCATCGGGATCGCCTACCTGCCGGTCGGGGCCTGGACCCGGGCCTTCCTCGGGATCGGCCTGCTCTACACCGTCACCTCGTCCTTCACGCTCGCCAAGGTCATCCGGGACAGGCAGGAGACGAACGAGATCGTCACCCGGGTGGACCAGGCCCGACTGGAGAAGCTGCTCAGCGAGCACGACCCGTTCAAGGTCGAGGGGACCTGAGGACGCGGGGCGCCCGAGCGGCGGGGGCACCCCAGGGGCGGGGCTGCCGCTCGGCGCTGCGGCCTCTTCCCATCGGAGTAGGCCGGCAGCTTGACGGCTAAGGCTATTAGCCTTAGCTTTATGGCTATCGGCAGCACCGCCGGTAGCCACCGCAGCAGCGGACCGAGGAGGCCCACCATGAACGGCACCACCACCCCGGACACCCAGTACCTCGACGTTCCCGGCGGCCGGATCGCCTTCGACGACACCCGGAAGGGCGACGGCACCCCCGTCGTCCTCCTCCCCGGGATGCTCGACAGCCGCCGCTCGTACCGGCACCTCGTCCCGCTGCTCACCGCCGCCGGCCGCCGCGTCATCACCATGGACCTGCGCGGCTTCGGCGAGTCCTCGATCGTCTGGGACGACTACGCGCCGGGCGCCATCGCCGCCGACGTCCTCGCCCTGCTCGACCACCTCGGCATCGAGCGGGCCGTCCTGGCCGGCAGCTCCTACACCGGGGCGACCGTCGTCAAGGTCGCCGGGGACGCGCCCGAACGGGTCGCCGGGATCGTCCTGATCGACGCCTTCATCGAGAACCTCCCGCAGAACGCCCTCATGCGCGGCGTCGTCCACGCCATGGGAACGGTCGTGATCAACTGGCCGGCGTTCTGGGGGTTCTACCACCGCAAGCTCGCCTACCCGGGCGCCAAGCCGGCCGACTTCGACGCGTACGTGGCCGGGCTCGTCGACGCGCTGCGCACCCCCGGCCGCAGGACCGCCACCCGCGGCCACGTCCGCGGCGACTCCTCGCCCGTCGGCTGGAGCGCCGCCGTGCGGTGCCCGGCGCTCGTCCTCATGGGCACCAAGGACCCCGACTTCCCGAAGCCGGAGGTCGTCGCCGACCGGCAGACCGCGGCGCTCGGCGCCCGGAAGGTGATGATCGACGGGTCGGGGCACTACCCGATGGCCGACAACCCGCAGGCCGTCGCCGACGCCCTGCTGCCCTTCCTCGCCGAGATCGCCTGAGCACCCTCCCCGGATCGAAACAGAGAGACCGAGAGACCGAGCCATGCCCCGAGTCGGACTGACGCCCGAGCAGGTCGTCGACCACGCCCTCGCCCTCATCGACGACCAGGGAGCGGACGGCCTCACCCTCGCCGCCGTCGCCGCCCGGGCCGGCGTCGCCACCCCCTCCCTGTACAAGCACGTCAGCGGCGGCCTCGCCGAACTCCGGCGGCTCATCGCCGTCCGCGTCACCGAGGAACTGGCCACCCGGCTCGCCGACGCCGCCGTCGGCCGCAGCGGGGACGACGCCGTCGCCGCCGTCCTCCGCGCGTACCACGCCTACGCGACGGAGTACCCGCACCGCTACAACGCCCTGCCGCAGGCGCCCCAGGCGGACGACGACCTCGACACGGCGGCGGCCCGGCTGGTGGGGGTGATCGTCGCGGTGCTGCGGGAGTACGGCCTCGCCGGCTCCGAAGCCATCCACGCCGCCCGCACCGTCCGCTCCCTGGCCCACGGCTTCGCCTCCCTCTCGATCACCGGCGCCTTCCAACTCGCCGAAGACCTCACCGTCACCCACGACCGCCTCATCACGACCCTGACGAGCGGCCTCCACACCTGGCCGAAGGCCTGAGTCGGGATCGAGAAGTCGCCGGGACCGACTTCTCGCGCGGGGCGGCGGCAGGAGCCCGCGGGGCGCGGCGGAAAGGACCGTCTTTGTCCGGCGCCCCGGGTGCGTCGGACGTCGGCAGGGGCGGGTTCCTGGGTGAGGAGAGAAGGTGGCGGGGGTCGGGAGGGCGTATGACGTTGGTGTGGGTGAGGGGGCGGTTTTGCCGGGGGTTAGTGTGGCGGGGCTGACTGGGGGGTCATGATCGGGGCCGCCCACCGTTGTTCTGGTGGAGGGCTTGGTGCGGCGCTGGTACGGGCGGCTGCTGGACGGGGACGTGCGGGCGGGGCGGGACGCGCTTGTCGTGCTGCTCGGGCTCACGGTGCTGCTCGGGCTGTTGCCGCTCGCCCTGCCGTACAGCTGGCCCCCGTCGGCGCTCGTGCTGCCGCTCGTCGTGGGCGGGCTCGTGCTGCCGCGCGGGCGGTTGCTGGTGCTCGTGTGCGCGGCCGTCGCGGGCAGTGCGCTCGGGGCCGCGCTGCAGGACCCACAGTGCGTGCGGCTCGGGGTGACCCTCGTCCTCGCCGCCACCGGGGCGACGGTGCTGGTCGCGAACCGCTTCCGGCACCGGCTCGGGCTGCGCGGCACCCAGGGCGACTCCATGCTCCTGGAACTCGCCGAGCACACCAGGACCCTCGCCCGGCTCCCGGACCGCCTCCTCGACTGGCACTTCGACAGCGCCCTCGCCCCCGCCGGCGGCACCTCCTTCTCCGGGGACTTCCTCCTCTGCACCCACCGCCCCGAGGACGACCTGCTGGAGCTGCTCCTCGTGGACGTGTCCGGGAAGGGCAGCCGGGCCGCCGCGCGGTCCACGCACCTGTCGGGCGCCTTCGGGATGCTGCTGGGGCGGGTGCCGCCGGAGGCGTTCCTGCCGGCGGCCAACGACCACCTCGTCCGGATGGGCTGGGACGACCACTTCGCGACGGCCGTCCACCTCGCGCTGCGCCCGGCCACCGGCGACTACCGCCTCTTCAACGCCGGCCACCCGCCGCCCGCGCGCTTCCGCCGGGCGGACGGCGGCCGCTGGGACCTCGCCGCGCACGGCGGCCCGGCCCTGGGCCTGATCCCCGGCGCGCCCTACCCGGCCTCGACCGGGCGACTGGCGCACGGGGACTCGCTGCTGCTGTTCAGCGACGGCCTGGTGGAGGTGCCGGGCAGGGACCTGGACGAGGGCGTGCTCCGGCTGCTGGCCGCCGCGGAACCGGAGCTGCGGACCCACCGCACGCAGCAGGAGCTCACCCGGGGCGCGGCGGAGCAGCTCGTGCGGACGATCGCACGGGACGTCGCCGACGACCGGACCTTGGTGCTGGTACGCCGGCTGGGGCCCGCCGGCTGAGGGACCCGCTGGCTGAGGGGGCAAGGGACAGCCCGCCGCGGGCAGGAGGGGGCGGGCCCGGGTGGGGTGGGAACCGGGTGCCGGGGTGGAGGCGTGGCCGCCAGGGCGGGGGAGGTGCCTGGGGCTCGTGGGGTGGGGAAATGAGGTATGAAGAACCAGTGGCTCCCGTCGAGGATGAGAACCGGGCGGTGCGCAGTGCGATGCGCTGCGTGCGCTTGTTGCTGAGGAGCACGACGGCGGCCGAGATGCTGGCCACCGTCCTCGCCGACGGGCCCAGTTGGATCACCGGGGAGGGCTCGGCGCTCTACCTGCTGGACTCCGCCGGGATGTTGCGGCTGACGGCCTCGCACGGGCTGCCCCGGTGGGCGCACGAGCGGTACGGGACGATCGATCCGGGCAGTGACCTGCCGGCCGCGACGGCGCTGCGACTGCGCCGGCCGTACCTGTTGTCGCCCGCGCACACGAGTGCCGACCACCCGAACGAGGACGCCGGGCCGGGCACCGGGATGGTCGCGGTGATCGCCCTGCCGATGATCGTCGACGAGCGGCCGATCGGGGTGCTGGCGCTGGCGCTGGCCCACCGGGGCACGGTGCCGCTGCGCGACCTGGACGTGCTGGAGACGATCGGCGACGCGTGCGCGCACCGGCTGGCGCACCTGCTCGACCACGCGGACGGCCGACTGCCGCAGGGCCCGCCGGCCGGGCGGGCCGGGGCGCCGGGCCGCCCGATGCTGTCGCTCGCCGCGCGGGCCGCGCGGCACGGGGCGTTCGAGCGGGACCTGGTGACCGGCGAGAGCGCGTGGGACGCCGAGGCGTTCCGGGTGACGGGCCAGCCGGTGGCGCCGGACGGCTCGGCGCCGGAGCTGGAGCGGATCGTCCACCCGGAGGACCTGCCGGACGTGCGGGCGGCGATGGCGCAGGCGCTGGCCGCCGGGGGCCCGTACCGGATCGAGTACCGGGTGGTGCGCCGGTCCGGTGGGGTGGTGCGGGTCGAGGAGTCGGGCGAGGTGATGCTGGACGTCCACGACCGGCCGGTGCGCGTCGCGGGGCTGCTCGCGGAGCAGGGCGCCGCCGCCGGGGAGCGGCCGGGACAGGGCGGGCAGGACGGCAGGGACACGGCCGGCGCGGCGCGCACGGCGCTGCTGCTGACGCTGACCAGGGCGCTGTCGCGGGCGGTGACCGTGCGGGACGTCACCGCCGCCGTGACGGACGTGGCCCGGCCGTCGTTCGGGGCCGCGAGCATCGTGCTGGACCTGGTGGACGAGGGTCGGCTGCTGCCCTACGCGCACACCGCCCGCGGAGGCGTGCTGCACGCGGACCCCACGCGGTCGGCGGACCTGTCCGAGGACGTCATGCAGCGGTCGTCGGCCCACTCCGCCCCGCTGTTCAGCGAGCCCGGCCGCACGCCCGCCGGGAACGGCCCGGCGGCCTGGGCGGTGCTGCCGCTGGTCGCCTCCGGACGGCAGGTGGGTTCGTGCCTGATCACCTTCGCGACCGAGCGGACCTTCGGCCACGAGGACCGCACCCTGTACTCGGCGTTCGCCGGCATCCTGGCGCAGTCGCTGGAGCGGGCCCGGCTGTACGACACCCACCACCACCGCGCCGGCGAGCTCCAGCGCGCGATGCTGCCGCGCACGCTGCCCCGGCTGCCGGGCATCGCGAGCGCCGCCCGCTACCTGCCGAGCACCGAGGGGATGCAGATCGGCGGCGACTGGTACGACCTGCTGAGGCTGCCGGACGGCCGGATCGGGCTGGTGATCGGCGACGTGCAGGGGCACAACGCCGAGGCGACCGCGGTGATGGGCCAACTGCGCAGCGGCCTGCGGGCGTACGCGACGGACGGGCACGATCCGGCGGCCACCCTGGGGCGGACCAGCCGGCTGCTGGCCGAGCTGGACACCGAGCTGTTCGCGACCTGCCTCTACCTGACCCTGGACCCGGCGGACGGCCGCATGACCGCGGCCCGGGCGGGCCATCCGGCGCCGGTGCGGATCGCCGGTGCGCGGGCGGTCGAGCTGGACCTGCCGGGCGGTCCGCCGCTGGGGGTGGACCCGGGGCAGCCCTACGACCTGACGACGGGACGGCTCGCGGAGGGCGAGACGCTGCTGGTGTACACGGACGGGCTGGTGGAGGACCGCGAGGAGGACTACGACGAGTCGGTGCAGCGGATGCTGGGCGGCCTGGAGCTGTGGGCGCGGCAGACCGGGCCCGGGCGGATCGGCCCGGAGCCCGCGCTGGAGCGGCTGGCGGACCTGCTGACCCTGAACGTGACCGGGCGCCGCTCCCGGCCGGACGACGTGGCCCTGCTGCTCCTGCACCGGATGTGATCCCGTCCGCAACACCGTGCACACGTTCCCCACACATCCCGGGACGCGACTCGGCCATTCCCCACGTGTCCGAAGTGTCCGAGTAGGGAGGAACCGCAGGGGAAGTGCGGCCGCCCGGCAGGCCGATCGAGGGCGAACGAGGTTGGATCGGCGCCGAATTGACTGGATTTTGACGAGATCCGGTCACTTGGCGAGATCCGTTCACACCTTCGTAGGATCATCACCCTAGAATTCGCCGCGTGACGATGACTCAGTGGTGCGCAACGGCAGCCGGCGTGCTCGCGGCGCTCGCCCTCGTGACCGCCGCCCGCTACCACGCGGTCTCCGTCACCCACCGGCGCCGGGCCGAACGGCTGCGCCGCGACGTCGCCCGGCTCCAGGAACAGCTGGCCGCCGAACTCTCCAGCCGGGGCGAGGAACTGGCGGCCGTCCAGCAGGAGCAGGAGCACACCGCCTCCACCCAGCGGGCCTTCCTCAGCGTGGCCCGCCGGATCCTCGTCATGGCCCACGACCAGCAGGCCCTGCTCGACGAGATGGAGCGCACCCACGACGACCCGGCACTGCTGGAGGGCCTCCTCAAGGCCGACCACGCCGCGGCCCAACAGGCCCGGCTGGCGCAGACGCTGGCCGTGCTGTGCGGGGCGCGGGCCGGGCGGCACTGGCCGGAACCGGTGTCGCTGGAGGACGTCGTGCGCGGCGCCCAGTCGCGCATCCTGCCGTTCCAGCGGGTCGTGGTGCGCAGCCGGATCGAGACCGCCGTGGTGGGCGCCGCCGCCGAGGCGCTGATCCACGCCGTCGCCGAGCTGCTGGACAACGCGACCCGCTACTCCCCGCCCAGCACCCAGGTGTTCGTCACGCTGATGCCGGTGCACAACGGCGCCGTCATCGAGATCGACGACGGCGGCGTCGGCATGCCGGAACAGGCCGTCGCCAAGGCGGCGGCCACGCTGGCCGGCGGCAGCACGCTGGAGGTGTCCCGGCTGGGCGAGGTGCCGCAGCTGGGCCTCGCGGCGGTGGGCCGGCTGGCCGAGCAGTACGGCTTCCGGGTCACGCTCAGCTCGGCTCCCTCACCGTACGGCGGCGTGCGCGTGGTCGTGCTGCTGCCGAACGCGCTGCTCACCGAACCGCTTCCGCCGACCGTCCCCGGCCTCGGGCCGGACGACCGGGCGTTCGGCGCCGGCCCCCACCACTCCCCCGTGGTGGGCGGCCACCCCCTGCTGGACACCCCGCCGCCGGCGGCCCCCCTGTCCGCAGGTCCTCCCCCCTCCGCCGGTTCCCCCGCCGACGACCCGGCTCCGCCGCCGCTGCCCCGCCGGAGCCACCGGCGCGACCGTGCCGGCAAGACCGGGCAGCACGCCGCTCCCCCGCCTGCGCCGCCCGCGCCGCCGTACCGCTCGGCCCGGGACGCGCAGGCGTTCATGGCGATGTTCCAGGCCGGCACCGCCAGCGGCCGCTCGGCCGCCCGGGCCCAGGCCCACGACGACCCCTTCCGTCCCGCGTCCCCCCGACTTCCCCAGCGCTCCGGAGAGTTCCATGACCACCACCCCTGATCTCGGCTGGCTCCTCGCCGACATCGTCGCCGTGCCCGAGGTCCAGCACGCCGTCGTCGTCTCCAACGACGGCCTGGAGATCGGCCGCACCGCGGGCATCGTGCGCGAGGACGCCGAGCGGCTCGCCGCCGCCTGCTCCGGCCTGCAGTCGCTGGCGCGCGGGGTCGCGGTGGGCTTCGGCGGGCCCGCCAGCGCGACCCGGCAGATCATCATCGAGTACGGGGGCGGGTACCTGTTCATCGTCGCCGCCGGGGCCGGCGCGCACCTGGCCGTGGTGACCGGCGAGGCGGTCGACGCCGGGCTGGTCGCCTACCAGATGCAGGTCCTGGTCGAGCGGATCGGCACCCACCTCACCAGCCCGCCGCGGGTCGACCACGCGGCGGGGGACCCGCGGTGAACGGGCCGGTCCGCCCGTACGTCATCACCGGCGGCCGCAGCCGCTCCACCCGGCCCGAGCTCGCGATCGAGAGTCTGGTCAGCGTCTTACCGGACGCGCCCGAACTCCCCGACCACGCCCTGCTGAACCGGGAGCACCGGCGCATCCTCGGCCTGTGCCGCAGCCTGCTGTCCATCGCCGAGGTGGCGGCCCACCTGGGGCTGCCGCTCGGCGTCGTCAAGGTGCTGGTCGGCGACCTGTGGGACCTCGGCGCCGTGCAGGTGCTCCCGCCCGTCCCGCAGGCCGAACGCCTGCCCACAACACTCCTGGAAGAGGTGCTCGTTGGCCTCCGCCAACTCCGCTGAAGCCACGCCCGCGCAAGCCGTCCCCGCGCCCGCCGACCCGCAGTACCTGCCGTCCTCCGTCCAGGGGGCGGTGAAGATCCTGGTCACCGGCCCGTTCGGGGTCGGCAAGACGACGCTGGTCGGCTCGCTCAGCGAGATCACCCCGCTGCGCACCGAGGAGACGATGACGGCCGCGAGCAGCCACGTCGACGACCTCACCGGACGCGGGGACAAGACCACGACCACGGTCGCGCTGGACTTCGGCCGGATCACGCTCAACCCCCGGCTCGCGCTGTACCTGTTCGGCACGCCCGGGCAGCAGCGGTTCTGGCCGCTGTGGGAGGACCTGTCGCGCGGCGCGCTCGGCGCCATCGCGATGGTCGACCTGCGACGGCCGGACGAGAGCTTCGAGGTGCTCGGCCGGCTGGAGGAGCAGCGGATCCCGTTCGCGGTGGCCGTCAACGTCTTCCCGGACACCCCGACCTACCCGGAGGAGGAACTGCGCTCCGCGCTCGACGTGCTGCCCGAGGTGCCGATCCTCTACTGCGACGCCCGCGACCGGCGGCAGTCCTACGACCTGCTGATCGACTTCGTGGACCACCTGCACCGGACGTCCGTCCTGGAGCTCCAGGGATGAGCGAACGAAGCATGGGGGTCCCCCCGGCCGGAGGCCTGCGGAGAGTGACCGAGAGGCGCGCACGGGCGAACGTCCCTGCCGAGCACGGCGAGGCGGCCGCGTGAGCACGCCCGAACGGCCGACCGCTTCGGGGTGCCCCGCCGGCCACGGCGGCGGCCTGCCCACCGGTGTCCCGCTGACCCCGCTGTACGGCGCCGCCGTCGCCGACGACCCGCACGGCCTGTACGCCCGGCTGCGCGCCCGCTACGGGCCGGTCGCGCCGATCGAGCTGGAGCCCGGGGTCGAGGCCTGGCTCGTCCTCGGCTACGCCGAACTGCTCGAACTCACCCGCAACGAGACGCTGTTCTCCAAGGACTCGCGGCGCTGGCGGGTGCCCGCCGAGGGCCGGCTGGCGGCCGACTCCCGGCTGCTGCCGATGACCGCGTGGCGCCCCACGCTGCTCAACCTGGACGGCGCCGAGCACCAGCGGCTGCGCGCCGCCGTCGCGGACACCCTCGCCCAGATCGATCACCACCAGCTGCGCGGGACCACCGAGGCCGCCGCCAACGGGCTCATCGACAGCTGGGGCCCGGACGGCACCGCCGACCTGATCGCCCAGTACGCCCGCGCGCTGCCGCTGCTGGTCTTCACCCAGCTGGTGGGCCTGCCCGCCGCGGCCGGCCCCCGACTGATCGAGCTGATCAGCCACTTCGTCGACAGCGGCCGCGAATCGGTACGCGCCAGCGCCGAGTTCCAGGCGATCCTGGTCGACCTGGTGCGCCGCCGCCGGACCGCCCCCGGCGCCGACCTCACCTCCTGGCTGCTCGCCCACCCGGCCGGGCTGACCGACGAGGAGGCGGTGCACCACCTGGTGGTGCTGATGGTCGCGGGCAACGAGACCAGCATCAACTGGACCGGCAACACGCTGCGGCTGCTGCTCACCGACCGCCGCTTCCGGGCCACCCTCACCGGCGGCCGGCTCACCGTCTCCGACGCGCTGGAGGAGGTGCTCTGGCGCGACCCGCCGACGCAGAACTTCCCCGGCCGCTGGGCCACCACCGACACCGTGCTCGGCGGCCAGTACATCAGCGCCGGCGACATGCTCGTCCTCGGTCTGGCCGCCGCCAACGCCGACCCCGCCGCCCAGGGCGTGGCCGCCGCCGCGCACGGCTCGCTCGGCGGCAACCGCGCCCACCTGGCCTGGGGCGCGGGCCAACACGTCTGCCCGGCGCAACACCCGGCCCGGATCATCGTCGAGACCGCCGTCGAGACCCTGCTGCACCGGCTGCCGGACCTCCAGCTCGCCGTTCCGCCGGTCGAGCTGGCCTGGCGCCCCTCCCCGTGGTCGCGCGCGCTGCTCAGCCTGCCGGTGCTCTACAGCGCCTTCACCCCGCCCCGTCCGCCCACCCCCGAGAGGCCCGCATGGACACCGCCGACGCTCCCAGAGGAACCGGCCCCCGGCCCGTCCGACTCGACCCCTTCGGACGGGACCAGCACACCGAGAACGCCCGGCTCCGGGACGCCGGCCCGGCGGTCCTGGTGGAGCTCCCTGGCGGGGTGGTGGTCTGGGCGATAACCCACCACGCCACGCTGCAGACGCTGCTCGCCGACCCCCGCGTCGGCAAGAACGCCCGGCTGTGGACGGACTTCCGGGAGGGCCGGCTGCCCGAGGGCTGGCCGCTGCTCAACTTCGTCACCGTGCCCGGGATGGTCACCGCCGACGGCGAGGACCACCGGCGGCTGCGCGGGCTCGTCAGCCAGGCCTTCACGCCGCGCCGGATCGCCGACCTGGCGCCCGCGATCGAGGCGCGGGCCGTCGCCCTGCTCGACGCCGTCGCCGAGCTGGAGGGCCCGTTCGACCTGCGGGCCCACTTCGCCTACCCGCTGCCCATGCAGGTGATCGGCGAACTGCTCGGCCTCGCCGTCGAGCAGCAGGACGAGCTGCACGAGCTGTCCGACACGCTCGTCTCCAGCTCGGCCACCCCGGCCGCGGCCATCGCCGCGCAGCAGGGCCTCAACGCGCTGCTCGCGTCCGTCGTCGCGGCCAAGCGGGCCGAACCCGGCGACGACCTGACCAGCGACCTGATCGCCGCCCGCGAGGCCCAGGACAAGCTCAGCGAGGCCGAACTCGTCGGCACGCTGCTGCTGATGCTGGTCGCCGGGCACGAGACCACGCTCAACCTGATCACCAACGCCGTCCGCGCCCTGCTGGCCCACCCCGAGCAGCTGCGGCTGGTGCTGGACGGCGAGCAGCCGTGGTCGGCGGTGGTCGAGGAGACGCTGCGCCACGATTCACCGGTCGGGCAGTTCCCGCTGCGGTACGCGATCGAGGACATCGAGGTCGGGGACGTCGTCATCCGGCGCGGGGAGGCGATGCTCGCCTCGTACGCGGCGGCCGGGCGCGACGGCGGGCACCACGAGGACGCCGACGCCTTCGACATCACCCGGCGGCCCAACCGGCACCTGTCGCTCGGGCACGGGCCGCACTTCTGCCTCGGCTCCGGGCTGGCCAGGCTGGAAGCGGAGACGGCACTGCGCCACCTGTTCGAGCGCTTCCCCGGCCTCGCCCTCGCGCCGGACGCGGAGCCGGAGCCGATCGCCTCGTTCATCAGCAACAGCGTGCGAACCCTGAGGGTGACGGTCTGAGCCGTCCGGTTACCCGAGGGCGGCCCGGGTCGTTCGGCAGGGCATGAAGAAACTCGCCACCCTGGCCGCCCTCACCATGGCGGGCCTCGCCCTCGCCGCGCCCGCCGCCTCCGCCACCAGCCAGACCGCCTCCTCCCCGGACGCCACCGGCGGTCTGACCGACGGGCTCACCGTCTCCCCCGCCGACCTCGCCATTCACACCGCCGGCCGGCTTCCGGTGGTCGGGCACACCGCCCAGGAGGTGGAGAAGATCGGGACCAACCAGATGACCCACCCCGGGCTCAGCGGGCAGATCGGCTGACCGACCCCGGTGCGGTCGGCCGATCCGCCGTCGCCGGCACGGGCGTCCGGGCCGTCGGGCCCGGAAGGTCCGGCAGCCCCGGCAGGCCCGGCCGGCCCGGACGAACCCGTCAGCCCTGGAAGAGCCCGTTGAGCTCCTGGTAGGTCAGCCCGCCGTCGAGGGCGGTGTACGTGCCGCTCGCGTACACCTCCTCGGCGGCCCGGCGGACCGCCGCGAACGCCACCTTGGCGAGGCCCGGGCCGAGGCTGATCCGCGCGACGCCGAGCTTCGCCAGTTCCGGGACGGACGGCGAGCCGGGCGCGGCCAGCACGTTGAGCGGGGCGGGGACCGCCGCGACCAGTGCGGCGATCGTCTCCGGGTCGGCCACACCGGGCGCGAAGACGCCGTCCGCTCCGGCCTCCGTGTAGGCCCGCAGGCGGCGCACCGCGTCCTCCAGGCGGCCCTCGGGCTCGCCGATCCCGTGCAGGAAGACGTCCGTCCGCGCGTTCACGAACAGCGGCACCCCGGCCGCGTCCGCCGCCGCCCGGGCCGCCGCGATCCGCTCGGCCGCCTCGTCGAGCGGGCGGCCGCCGTCCTCCAGGTTCACGCCGACCGCGCCGGTGGCGAGCAGCGCCGTCACCGTCTCGCCGACCCCGGCGGCGGTGTCCGCGTAGCCGCTCTCCAGGTCGGCGGTGACCGGCTGCTCCACCGCGCGCACGACGAGCGCGGTCTGCGCCAGCACCAGGTCGCGGTCGGCGCCGCCGCCGTCCGGGCTGCCGAGCGTCCAGGAGACGCTCGCGCTGGCCGTCGCGACGGCCCGGGCACCGGCGTCGGCGACCAACCGGGCGCTCACCGCGTCCCAGGCGTTGGCGAGCACGAGCGGCTCGCCGGCGCGGTGCAGCCCGTGCAGGAGCCGGGCCTTGTCCTGCTGCGTCGTCACGGCGCTCCCCCTCACTTCGCGGCCGGGCTGAGGCGCGAGGTCACGCCGATCCGGTTCCAGGCGTTGATGGTGGCGATCAGGCCGATCAGCTGGGCGAGTTCGGCCTCCTCGAAGTGGGCGGCGGCCTCGTCGTAGACGGCGTCCGGCACGTGCCCCCGGGTCAGCAGGGTGACGGACTCGGTGAGCGCCAGGGCGGCGCGCTCCTTCGCGGTGAACCACGGGGTCTCGCGCCAGGCCGGCAGCGAGATCAGGCGGTGGTCCTGCTCGCCGCCCTTCGCGGCGTCGGTGGCGTGCATGTCGATGCAGAAGGCGCAGCCGTTGATCATCGAGGCGTGGACCTTGACCAGCTCGGCGAGCCGGGGGTCGAGGCCGGTCCGGGAGGCGCGGTCCACGGCGATCATCGCGGAGTAGTACTCGGGGGCGAGCCGGTGCATCGCGAGGCGCTGGGCGGGCGCCGGGACCGGCGCGCCGGTGGTGCTCGCGGTCTCGTTCGTCGTCGTCATGATCACCAGCGTAGGGACGGAATGGCCCTACGGCATGGTGCATTCAGCCGTGGTGTTCTTGGGCCACTTCCCCGGTCCGTTCTCCGGGGCCCACCGGTGTTCCGGTGGGCGAACTGGCGTGCGAGGATCGCTGAAACGGGACGGAACCAGGGGGACAGGATCGTGTGTACGGCGTTCGTGAGCATCGAGCCCGGGTCGGCGGTGCCCCTCCTGCTCCTCGCCGTCCGGGACGAGTACCTCGGGCGCCGCTGGCTCCCGCCGGCCCGCCACTGGCCCGAGCACCCGGAGCTGGTCGGCGGGCTCGACCTCGCCGCCGGCGGCACCTGGCTCGCCGCCGACCCCGGGCGGCGCACGACCGCGTGCTTGCTCAACGGCTTCGGGCCGCTCGCCCCCGCCGGGACGCGGCTCTCCCGCGGCCGGCTGCCGCTGACCGCGCTCCGCGAGGGCGGCGTCGGCCACCTCGACCTCACCCCGTACGACCCGTTCCACCTCGTGCTGGCCGGTCCCGACGGCGCCCGGGTGGCCAGTTGGGGCGACGGGCGGCTCGTCGAGCACCCACTGCCCACCGGCCTCAGCGTCGTGCTCAACGACGGCCCGGAGGGCCTCGCCCACAGCCGGACCACCTCCGAGCGGATCCGCGCCCTGATGGCCGCCCGCGCCGCGCACTTCCGGGCCCGCTTCGAGGCCGAGCCCCGGCCCGAGCCGGGCGCCCACGGGACCGTCGAGGACGCGTGGGGCGCCTGGCTGCCCGTCGTCCGCGGGGACGGGCTCGCGCCGGACGACGACGCGGCGCTCGTGCAGCGGCGCGACTTCGGCGACGGACGGATCTGGGGCTCGTCCTCGATCTCGCTGCTCGCCCTCGGGCCGCAGCGGCTGCGCTACGACTTCGGGCCGGCCACGGTCGCCGCCGGGCAGGCGGCGTGGCGGCGGGTGCCGCTCGGCTGAGCCGGGACGGTTCCGCGGCCCGTCGGCGAAAAAGCGCTTGAACCTGCCGCAGCGGGAGGTTGCATCGTGGTGCTCCGTCGACCCCGAGGGAGCACCACGATGAACCGCCCCCGCCCCGCGGACGTCCTGACCGCCGCCCTGCTGGTGACCGGCACCGCGCTCGTCGCCGCGGGCGCCGCGCTGGCGCTCAGCCACGCGGCCGAGCACGCCGTGTCGTCCGGGGCGCTGCTCGCCGTGTGGGTGCACGTGCTGCTCGTCCACGCGCGGGTCGCGCACCCGGCCGCCGCCTGAACGGGCGCTCTGCCGCGCCGGATTGCGGCGAGACGTCCACTCGATGAACTTCCGGCCTCAGGCCTGCCGGGCGTCTACATCCCCGTAGTAGCTTCGCCGGGGCTCCCCCTGATCAGATCCCCGAGCGAAGGTGCGCGATGTCCACCCTGACCTACCCGGAAGCGATAGGCGTCGGCCTGCTGCAGGGTGTGACGGAACTCTTCCCGGTCTCCAGCCTGGGCCACAGCATCCTGCTGCCGGCGATCATCGGCGGGAAGGTCCAGCACGACCTGGACATGACCGCCGAGGGCTCCCCGTACCTCTCCGTGCTGGTCGGCCTGCACCTCGCCACCGCGCTCGCGCTGGTGGTCTTCTTCTACAAGGACTGGCTGCGCGTGATCGGCGGCCTGTTCAGCTCGATCCGCCACCGCCGCGTGGAGACCCGCAACGAGAAGCTCGCCTGGCTGCTCATCGTCTCCACGATCCCGGTCGGCATCGCCGGCCTCGCCTTCGAGAAGGCCCTGCGCAACGCGCTCGGCAAGCCGGTCCCGGCCGCCGTCTTCCTCGCCCTCAACGGGCTCGTGCTGCTCGGCGCCGAGCGCCTCAAGCGCGGCGGCACCGGCCGCCGGCGGGCCGGGCACGCCGCCCCGGAGCCCGACGAGCCCGGGCTGGACCCGGCGATCGCCTCCGACCACCGGATCGCCCGGCTCGGTTACCGGCGGGGCACCTGGATCGGCGCCGCCCAGATCCTCGCGCTCTTCCCCGGCATCAGCCGCTCCGGCGTCACCATGAGCACCGGCATCCTGCGCGGACTGCACCACGAGGACGCCGCCCGGTTCTCCTTCCTGCTCGCCACGCCGGTGATCATCGCCGCCTCGGCGCTCAAGGTGCCCGAGCTGTTCAAGCCGGAGAACTCCGCCGTCCTCGGCCCGGTCGTGGCGGGCAGCATCGCCGCCTTCGTCGCCGGGTACGTGTCGGTGCGCTTCCTCACCAAGTACTTCGAGACCCGCAGCCTGACGCCGTTCGCCGTCTACTGCTTCGTGGCCGGCGTCGGCAGCGCGGTCTACCTCTCGCTCTAGGGTTTCACGACGGGCGGGCATCCCGGGTCCGGCGGGTCCCCGGGTGGGCGCTACGGTGACCGGCCATGATCAACGAAAGCCTTCCTCCGACCGTCTACGCGCTGTCGAGACGCAACGTTCTCCTCCTCCTGCTCGCCTCGATCGGGTTCACCGTCGGCGGCGCGGTGCTGCTGTGGCACCACGCCACCCTCAAGGGCCTCGTCGGGGGCGCGCTGGCCGTGCCGTTCTTCGGGTTCTGCTCCTTCGTGCTCCTGCGCCGGCTCGTGCGCAACCGGCCCGAACTGGTGCTGGACGCCGACGGCCTGGAGCACGTCCAGCTCGGCCGCATCGGCTGGGCCGAGATCGCCGGCGTGCGGCTCCGCACGATGAGCGTCCGCGGCAGCTCCCAGCAGATGATCGAGGTCGTCCTGCACGACCCGGACGCCTACCTGGCCCGCGCGCCCCGGCTCGTCCGTGCGAGCGCCGGCCCCAACCGCTCCCTCGGGTACGGACCGGCGAACATCGCCGCCAACGCCCTCCCCGTCCCGCTCGAAGAGGTCCTCGCCGCGATGCACCGTCACCACCCGCGGCTCGGCGGCGACGCGGGATAATCCCGTCGATGAGCACTTCGTGGAGCGCGTTCGGCGGCGACCTGCACCTCGACCTCACCGGGCGGCGCGCCGCCGGGACCGGGCTGCGGGCCGCCCTGGAGGACGCGCTGCGCGAGGCCGTGCAGGACGGACGGCTCGCCCCCGGCACCCGGCTGCCCTCCTCGCGGGCGCTCGGGGAGGACCTCGGGATCGCCCGCAACACCGTCGTCGAGGCGTACGGCCAGCTCACCGGCGAGGGCTGGCTCACCTCCCGGCAGGGCTCCGGCACGACCGTCGCCACGGGGGTCCCCCCGGCCGGAGGCTGGGGGAGGACCGCGCCCCGGCCGCCCGTGCACCGGACCGCCCGGCCGCTGCCGGAACGCCCCGCCGCGCGGCACGACCTGATGTCCGGCCGGCCCGACCTGTCGCTCTTCCCGCGCACCGCCTGGCTCGCCGCCGCCCGCCGGGCGCTGGCCACCGCGCCGCACGAGGTCCTCGGGTACGGCTCGCCGCTCGGTCGCCCCGAGCTGCGGGAGGCGCTGACCCACTACCTGGCGCGCGTGCGCGGGGTCCGCACCGACCCGGACCACCTGCTGGTGTGCGGCGGCGTGACGCAGGGCCTGGGGCTGCTGTGCGCGGCCCTGCGGGACCGCGGGGCCGACGCCCTCGCCGTCGAGGCGTACGGCCTGCCGCCGCAGCACGCCGTCGCCCGGGCGGCCGGGCTCGCGACCGTCCCGCTCCCGCTCGACGACGCCGGGGCCCGGGTGGACCTGCTCGACGACCGGGTCGGGGGTGTCCTGCTCACCCCCGCCCACCAGTTCCCCACCGGCGCGCCGCTCGCCGCCGACCGGCGCGCGGCGGCGGTGCAGTGGGCGCGCGAGCACGACGGGTACGTGATCGAGGACGACTACGACGGCGAGTTCCGCTACGACCGGCAGCCGCTCGGCGCGATGCAGGCCCTCGACCCCGAGCGCGTGGTGTACGCCGGGACGGCCGCCAAGAGCCTCGCACCGGGCCTGCGGCTCGGGTGGCTCGCCCTGCCGGACGCGCTCGTCGAACCGGTCGCCCGGCTGAAGCAGCTCACCGACATCATGGCGCCGGTGCTCGACCAGCTGACGCTCGCCGAACTGATCGCCTCCGGGACGTACGACCGGCACGTGCGGCGCTGCCGGCTGCACTACCGGCGCCGCCGCGACCGGCTGGTGGCCGCCCTCGCCGAACACGCCCCGCACGTCCGCGTCACCGGCATCGCGGCGGGGCTGCACGCGGTGCTGCGGCTGCCGCAGGACGGGCCGTCGGAGGCCGAACTCCTGGCGCGGGCGGCGGCGGCCGGGGTCTCGCTCAACGGGCTCTCGTGGCACCGGGCGGACGGGGCCGCCGCCGACGGACCGCCGTCGCTGGTGATCGGGTACGGCGCTCCTGCGGAGCACGCGTTCCCGGCCGCGCTGGCGGCGCTGTGCGGGTTGCTGCGCGAGCGATGACGTGCGGCGTGCCGCGTGGCGGCTGCGTGCGGATCCGGGCCTTCCGCTCCGCCCGGCCCCCTGGCCCCGACTACTTGTTCCGGCCGCCCAGTTCGAACAGGAGCATGATGAAGCCGGCGAAGGCGTGGATGCCCGCGGTGTAGATGACCAGGCGGACGGCGACGCGGCGGTTGGCCCACTTGCCGGCGTCGATGGTCTTGGGGGCCTCGGGGGTCGAGGTGTGGGTGGTCGGGTCAGCGGCCATGGGTGTCTCCTCAGTGCGGTGCGGCAGGCCCGCCGCCGAGGCAGAGTTCGCCGCCGGGGCTCTGCAGCAGGGTGTGGACGAAGAGCAGCTCGACCCCGTGCGCCGACTCGGCGGCGATGCAGTGGGGGGTGAGCGAGTCGAAGTGGGCGCTGTCGCCGACGGCCAGGTGGTGGACGCGGTCGCCGAGGGTCAGCCGTAGGGCGCCCTGGAGCACGTACAGCCACTCCTCGCCCGGGTGGACCCGGACGACGGCGTCCTGCACGCCCGGCGGCACGTGGACCCGCAGGGCCTGCATGGCCCGGCCGGGGGCGCCGGCCCGCCGGTAGCCCCAGCCGCCGGCCCGGCCGGGCTCGATGACGCCGCCGCGCACCACCGGGTCGGGTTCGGTCATCGCCTCGCCCAGCAGCCCGGAGACGGACGTGCCGTAGGCGCGGGCGAGGCCGAGCAGGACGGGCAGCGACGGCTGGCGCCGGCCGGTCTCCAGCCGGGACAGATAGGCTGGGGACAGCCCGACCCGGGCGGCCGCCACCTCGAGGGTGAGGCGGCTGCTGTGCCGGTGCTCGCGGAGCCGGGCGGCGAGGCCGGCGACCTCCTGGTCGTCGAACTGCTCGCCTTCGGCGGGGGCGCCGGTGGAGCTGGTGGTCATGTGACCAGTGGACACCCCGCATGCCGCAGGGGCAAGGAATTTGCCTCCTGGGCAAACCCGCGGAGCCGCCCCGGGCTCAGGGCCGCGGGATGTTGCGCAGGTTGCTCCGGGCCAGGTCGATCATGCGTCCCACCCCGCCGGAGAGCACCGTGCGCCCGGCCGCCAGGGCGAAGCCCTTCAGCTGGGCGGCCGTGATGTGCGGCGGGATGGACAGCGCGTTGGGGTCGGTGACCACGTCGACCAGCGCGGGCCCGGGCCGCTCCAGGGCCTCGGCCAGCACCTCCCGCACCCGGGCCGGCTCGGTCACCCGCTTGGCCGGGATCCCCATCGCCCGCGCGATCCCGGCGTAGTCCACGTCGCCGTTGTCGATCTGCCACTCGGGGTAGCCGGAGACCAGCATCTCCAGCTTGATCATGCCGAGCGCGCCGTTGTTGAAGACCACGGTCTTCACCGGCAGCCGGTGCTTGGCCACCGTGAGCAGCTCGCCGAGCAGCATGCCGAGCCCGCCGTCGCCCGCCATCGCGATCACCTGCCGCCCGGGGCAGGCGAGTTGGGCGCCGATCGCGTGCGGCAGGGCGTTGGCCATCGAGCCGTGCAGGAACGAGCCGATCACCCGGCGGCGGCCGTTCGGCTGGAGGTAGCGGGCGGCCCAGACGTTGTTCATGCCGGTGTCCACGGTGAACACCGCGTCGTGGGCGGCCACGTCGTCGAGCACCGAGGCGACGTACTCGGGGTGGATCGGCAGGTGCGCCTCGATGTCCCGGGTGTAGGCGCCGACGACGTCCTCCAGCGCCTTGCAGTGCTTGCGCAGCATCTCGTCCAGGAACGACCGGTCCGGCTTCGGCTCCAGCAACGGCAGGACGGCCCGCAGGGTCGCGGCGACGTCCCCGTGGACGGCCAGTTCCAGGACCGTCCGGCGCCCCAGCCGGGTGGCGTCGTGGTCGACCTGGACGGTGCGGGCCTGCGGGAGGAAGGAGTCGTACGGGAAGTCGGTGCCGAGCAGCACCACCACGTCAGCCGTGTGCAGGGCCTCGTGGCAGGCGCCGTAGCCGAGCAGGCCACTCATCCCGACGTCGTACGGGTTGTCGTGCTGGATCCACTCCTTGCCGCGCAGCGAGTGGCCCACCGGCGCGCACAGGGCCTCCGCCACGGCCAGCACCTCGGCGTGCGCGTCGCGGACGCCGGCGCCGCAGAAGAGGGCCACCCGGCGGGCCGAGTTGAGCAGTTCGGCGAGCGCCTGCACCTGCGACCAGGGCGGGGCGGCGACGGCCTGCTCGGTCAGGAAGTGGCCGCTGCCGGTCGGGCCGGCGGCGGGCAGCGCGGCGACGTCCCCGGGGAAGGCGAGCACGGAGACGCCGCGGGCGCCCAGCGCGTGCTGGATCGCGATCCGCAGCAGGCGGGGCAGCTGGGCCGGGGTCGAGAGCATCTCGCACCAGCCGCTGCAATCGGTGAACACCCGCTCGGGGTGGGTCTCCTGGAAGAACCCGGTGCCGATCTGCCCGGACGGGATGTGGGAGGCCAGCGCGAGGACGGGCAGGCCGCTGCGCTGGGCGTCGTACAGGCCCTGCACGAGGTGGGTGTTGCCGGGGCCGCAGGAGCCGGCGCAGACCGCGAGCCGGCCGCTGAGCTCGGCCTCGGCGGCCGCGGCGAAGGCGCCGGCCTCCTCGTTGCGGACGTGCACCCAGCCGATGCCCTCCGCCCGGCGGATGGCGTCGACCACCGGGTTGAGGCTGTCGCCGACGACGCCGTAGACCCGCTCCACGCCGGCCTGCCGGAGCACCTCCACCATCTGTTCGGCCACGCTCGCCACGGGGTCTCCTCGATCGGCTGCCGGATGACGCGGGACACCTGCACCCTCCGGGGAGGAGGGCGCAGGTGCACGACCGGCGGGCCGAACGGGTGAACGGGGAGGCGGGCCCGCGTCACTCCGCGGCGAGGTGGTCGGGGTTCTGGCCGACCTTGCCCGTCGCGAGGCCGGCCTGGGCCTGGCGGCGGGCGGGTTCGCGGCCGGGGGGCTGGGCGCAGCGCTCCTGGGCGGGCGGGACGGTGGTCGGGAGGGTGACCGGCTCCCCGGCCTTGAGCTGGACAGTCTCGCCGTCGTGCCACAGGTGCATGACCTCGCCGCGGCGCAGCACGTAGGTCGTCCCCTCGTGGGTGATCTCGACCTCGAGCAGCATGCCGCGGACCATCAGCGAGAAGCCGAGCTTGGTGAGTCCGGCGGGCAGTCGGGGCCGGAAGGAGAGCGTCTCGCCGTGGTCGCGCAGGCCGCCGAGGCCGGCCACGAGGGCGATGCAGGCCCCGGCGAGGGAGGCCATGTGGAGGCCGTCGCCGGTGTTGCCGCCGAGGTCGTGGAGGTCCATGAGGGCGGCTTCGGCGGTGTAGTCGTACGCGAGGTCGAGCTGGCCGACCTCGGCGGCGATGACCGCCTGGGTGCAGGCGGAGAGGGAGGAGTCGCGGACGGTGAGGCGCTCGTAGTAGGCGAAGTTGCGGGCCTTCTGCTCGTCGGTGAAGGCGTCGCCGCGGACCTGCATGGCGAGCACGAGGTCGGCCTGTTTGACGACCTGCTTCCGGTAGAGGTCGAAGTACGGGTAGTGGAGCAGCAGCGGGTACTTCTCGGGCGGGGTGCGCTCGAAGTCCCAGACCTGGTGGTGGGTGAAGCCGTCGGCCTGGGGGTGGACGCCGAGGCTCTCGTCGTACGGGATGTACATCGCGGCGGCGGCGTCGCGCCAGGCGGCGGTCTCCTCGGTGTCGACGCCGAGGAGGGCGGCCTCGCGGGGGTGGCGGCCGGCGGCCTCGGCGGCGGCGCGCAGGTTCGTCTGCGCCATGAGGTTGGTGAAGACGTTGTTGTCGGCGATGGCGCTGTACTCGTCGGGGCCGGTGACGCCCTCGATGCGGAACTTGCCGGCGGTGTCGTGGTGGCCGAGCGAGCGCCACATCCGGGCGGTCTCGACGAGGAGTTCGAGGCCGTACTCGCGCTCGAACTCGTCGTCGCCGGTGGCCCGGACGTAGCGGGCGACGGCGGCGGCGATGTCGGCGCCGATGTGGAAGGCGGCGGTGCCGGCCGGCCAGTAGCCGGAGCACTCCTCGCCGCGGATCGTCCGCCAGGGGAACACCGCGCCGTCCAGGCCGAGTTGGGCGGCGCGTTCGCGGGCGAGCGGGAGGGTGGTGTGCCGCCAGCGCAGGGCCTGGTTGACGGCGGCGGGCAGGCAGTAGGTGAGGACCGGCAGGACGAAGGTCTCGGTGTCCCAGAAGCTGTGGCCGTCGTAGCCGGGGCCGGTCAGGCCCTTGGCGGGGATGGCGCGCTCCTCGCTGCGGGCGCCGGCCTGCAGGACGTGGAAGACGGCGAACCGGACGGCTTGCTGGAGTTCGACGTCGCCCTCGATCTCGATGTCGCTGGTCTTCCAGAACTCCCGCAGGTAGTCGGCCTGTTCGGCGACGAGGCCGTCCCAGCCGGTGTACCGGGCGGCGGTCAGCGCGGCCTCGACCTGGTCGCGGACGGCGGGCAGCGAGCGGGTCGCGGACCAGCCGTAGGACATGAACTTGACCAGCCGCAGCCGCTGTCCGGGTTCGAGGACGGTGGTGACGCTGATCCGGCACTGGTCGGCGCCGGCCTCGGCGACGGTGTCGAGCCGCTCGGGGCCCTCGATGACGTGGTCCATGCCGGCCGCGACCCGGATGCCGCTGTAGCGGGTGCGGTGCACCAGGACGGCCTTCGTCCCGTCGGCGTGGTGGGCCTCGGGCTGGAGGGGTGCCTCCAGGACGGCGGCGGCGCGCGGGTCGCCCTCGGGGCCGCCGGGGAGCTGCTCGTTGGCGACGAGTTCGGACTGGAGGACGATGCGCACCGGGCCGTCGACCGCCTCGACCGAGTACTCGACGGCGGCGATGGCGCGCTGGGTGAGCGAGACGAGCCGGGTGGAGCGGACCCGGATCGTGCGGCCGGCCGGGGAGGTCCACTCGGCCTCGCGGTGCAGCAGGCCGTCGCGGAAGTCCAGCCAGCGCTTGTGGCCGAGGAGTTCGCCGTAGCGCAGGTCGAAGGGCTCGTCGTCGACGAGCAACCGGATGATCTTGCCGTTGGTCACGTTGATGACGCTCTGGCTGGACTCCGGGTAGCCGTAGCCGCCCTCGCCGTAGGGCAGCGGGCGGAGCTCGAAGACGCCGTTGAGGTAGGTACCGGGCAGGCCGTGCGGCTCTCCCTCGTCGAGGTTGGCGCGCAGGCCGATGTGGCCGTTGGAGAGCGCGAAGACGGACTCGGCGCGGGCCATCGAGGCCGGGTCGAGGCCGTGTTCGGAGATCTGCCACGGCTCGACGACGAAGGTGCCGGACACGGTCATGCCTGCTCCCCCAGCAGTTCGGCGAGGTCGTCGACGACCACGGTGGCGCCGTCCCGGCGCAGTTCGCCGGCCTGGCCGGTGCGGTTGACGCCGACCACCGCCCCGAAGCCTCCGGCCCGGCCGGAGGCGACGCCGGCGAGGGCGTCCTCGAAGACGGCGGCGTGCGCGGGTTCGACGCCGAGGACCCGGGCCGCGTACAGGTAGGTGTCGGGGGCCGGCTTGCCGGGGAGGTCCTCGCGCTTGGCGACGATCCCGTCCACGACCACGTCGAACAGGTCCTCGATGCCCGCCGCCCGGAGCACGTCCCGGCAGTTGGCGCTGGAGGAGACCACGGCGCGGGGCAGCCCGAGCTCGCGCAGGCGGCGCACGTAGGCCACCGAGCCGTCGTACGGCTGCACGCCCTGCTCGCGGATCATCCGCAGGACGGTGTCGTTCTTGGCGAGGCTGATCCCGTGCACGGTGGGGGCGTTCGGCGGGTCGTCGTCGGTGCCCTCGGGCAGGTCGACGCCCCGGCTGTGCAGGAAGGCACGGGTGCCGTCGAGGCGTGGACGGCCGTCGACGTAGGTGTCGTAGTCGGTGACGGCGTCGAAGGGGACGAACTGCCCGCCGGTGCGGGCTGCTTCGGCGCGCAGGAAGGTGTCGAAGGTGTCCTTCCAGGCCGCGGCGTGCACGACGGCGGTCTGGGTGAGCACTCCGTCGAGGTCGAAGAGGAAGGCGCGGATGTCGTCCGGTAGGCCCAGCATGGGTGCAGTCTTACCCGGGATCGGTCCGTGATGCCCGGAAAACCGACGGTTTTCCGGCGGCGCGTCGCGGGACGGGGCTCGGGACCGGGTCCAGGACGACGATCGACCCGCGGCGGCGGTGTCGGTCCGGAGGGCGGTCTCGGGCACGGGTCCGCCTTTCGTGGCCCCCGTGGCCGCGATGGCACGACCCCGGGACGGACGCGTCCCGGGGTCGTGCGAGCGGTGTGCGGGCGGGATCAGCCGCCGCTGCCGTAGGTGGTGTTCGCGCAGATGTCGTCGTCCGCGGAGCGGGCGTCGTTGGTGACGGTGGTGGGCAGCGGGGCCGGTGCGGCCGGGGTCCCGGCCGCGGGCGCGCTGCTGGAGCCGGTGGCCGCGCCGGTGCCGGCGCCTGTGGCGGCGGCGAAGTCCTGGCCGACGATCACCGAGATGCCCCGCGAGCTGCTGGCCTCCAGGCTGGCGCCGGGGAACAGCGCGGCGACCTTCTCGGCGTTCGCCTTCTGGCCGGCGCTGTACTCGATCGTGGTGGTCCTGTACTTCGTGCTGGCCGCCTGGCCCGCCGTGGTGGCCGAGAACTTGGCGGCCTTCAGCTGCTCGGTCGCCTTGCCGGCCAGGCCGTTGGTGACCGTGCCGTTGTAGACGGCCACCTTCACGGCCTCGTTGGAGGGGTCACCGGCCGCCGGGGCGGCCG
This sequence comes from Streptomyces sp. SP17BM10, assembly GCF_036322405.1. Classification (NCBI taxonomy): domain Bacteria; kingdom Bacillati; phylum Actinomycetota; class Actinomycetes; order Kitasatosporales; family Streptomycetaceae; genus Streptomyces; species Streptomyces sp. SP17BM10. Next base: position 47,376 of record NZ_JAQYXB010000565.1, read on the forward strand.
AGCTCGGCGCGGCGGGCTGCGGCGAGCTCGGGGCGGCGGGGGCGCCGTCCTGCTGGCCGGTGGCGTTCTGGCCGTCGATGGTGTGGTCGGCCTTGAGGGTGTCCCAGAGCTTCTGGGCGTCCGGCTGGACCAGGTCGATGTTGGCGTCCTGGGTGCGGTAGCGCCAGGGGGCCGTCACGAACTTGAGGTTGTGCATGTCGATGTTCTTCAGCGACAGGCCGAAGGACAGCAGCTTGTCGGCGGAGCTCAGCCCGGGGTCGACGGTCAGCGACTTGGTCGCGGCGTCGGCGAGCGGGAGCAGGTTGGTGGGGCTCAGCCCCTCCGTCTTGACCTTGGTGGCGAGCGAGCTCATGAAGGCCTGCTGGCGCTTCATCCGGCCGATGTCGGAGCCGTCTCCGATGCCGTGCCGCAGCCGCACGTAGTCGAGCGCCTTCTGCCCGTCGACGGTCTGCTTGCCCTGCGGGAGGACGAGCTCGCCCTTCTTGTGCAGGTTGGGGTTGATGTCCCCCTCGTAGATGGCCTTGGGCAGGCACACGTCGACGCCGCCGACGGCCTTGGTCATCGAGGAGAAGCCGTTGAAGTCGACGACGATGGTGTGGTCGACCCGGATGCCGGTGAGCTTCTCGATCGTGTTCTGGGTGCACGCGGGGTTGCCGGCGTCGGTGCCGCCGACCGAGAAGGCCGCGTTGAAGAGGTCGTTGCCGGCCTTGGTCCACTTGCCGTTGGGCAGCTTGCAGGACGGGATCTGGACGATCGCGTTGCGCGGGATGGAGATGCCGACGGCGTGCTTGTGGTCGGCGTAGACGTGCAGCAGCATCGTCGTGTCCGAGCGGGCGCCGCCGTCCTCGCCGCCGCCGAGGTCGGAGTTGGAGCCGCCGCGGCTGTCGGAGCCGATGAGCAGCACGTTGACCGGCCTGTTGCCGTCCGCGTCGGCCTGGGCCTCGGGCGGGCGGTCGGTGGCTATCGCGTCCGCGTCGAAGGACTTGATGTTGGCGTTCAGCTTGAAGTAGATCGCGCCGCCGGTGCCGGCGAGCAGCACCAGGACGCCCGCCGCCGACCAGGCGACGATCTTCTTGACGTTCTTCTTCGGCTTCCGGCTGTTGCGGGCCGCCGCGCGGCCGCCGCCGCCCGCGGGCGGGGCGCCCTTGCCGCCCTTGCCCTGTGCGGCCCGGCGGGCCTCGGCCCGTCCGCCGGCGCGCGGCTGCGGGACGGCGCTGCCGCCGTCCGTGGTGGCCGCGTCGGGCGCGTCCTCGCCACGAGCCGGGCTCTCGCCCCGTTTGCCTGCCATCCGCGTACCTTTCACCGCCGGAAGCGCTGCCCGTGATGATCGGGCACACCGTACTCTGGGAGACGGTCGGGACCGCACCCGGGTTGCACAATACGAAGGCCATATAAGAACCACGGCCATCACCGGAGAATACAAGCCGGTCGATCGCGCACCGTGTGACCAAGGTCTCCGCGCCGGCGGCGCGGTGCGGGCGGGAGCCCGGCCCGCCGTGCGCGAACCGGGATCCCGGGAGGTGGGGCGGGGTCTCAGCTCTCGATCACCCGCCGGAAGAGCACGGTGTCGAAGACGTCCTCCATGCGCACCGCGCGGCCGCCGCGCAGGGTCCAGGAGTGGATGAACGGCAGCGTCACCGTGGTGCCGCGCTTCGAGGTGACCTCGCGCACACCGAAGACCACGACGCGGTCCCCGGCGGCCACGAACTCCTGTGGTCGCAGGCGCATCCCGCCGAGCACGGAGGGCACCTTCGCGAGGAACTCGCGCACACCCGCGTGGCCGTGCTTGGTGCCGCCGAGGCCGTACTCGGCCATGCCGTCGGGGTGCACCCACTCGACGCGCGGATCGAGGGTGTCCAGCAGCGCGGCGACGTCGCGGTCGTGGAAGGCCCGGTAGGCGCGCTCGATCAGGGCGCGGCTGCCGGTGGTCGTGGCAGTGGCGGTGAGAGCGGTGTCGGTCATGTCGGTCCTCATCCCTTCGTCGCCACGCGGCGGCCGTCCAGGTACTGCGGGTACATCACGCGCAGGGTGCGCTCGATGCCGTCGCGCCAGTCGACGGTGCACGGGCCGGTCAGCTTCCGGCGCAGCGTCGGGTCGAACCGGTACGTCTCGCGGGTGACCTCGCTCGGGACGAGGTTCGCCGTCACGCCGGTGAGCCGCTCGAGGTGGCGGATGCAGTCGGTGATGCCGACGGACTGGTCGCCGCCCCAGTTGACGACGGTGGCCGGGGCGGCGGCGGCCTCCCAGAGGCGGGGCACCTGGGCCACCAGGTCGTCGGTGTGCAGCGGGGAGCACCAGTTCTGGCCCTCCAGGGGCACCTGGATCGGCTGTCCGGCCAGCATCGCCTTGAAGTACAGCATCGGCACGCCGCCGTAACTTCCGGGACCGTAGGCGATGTTGAGCCGGGCGATGGTGGTGGGCAGGGCGAGCACCCGGGCGAAGGCGCGCACCGCGCCCTCGGTGGCGAGCTTGCCCATCGGGTAGGCGGGCAGCCAGTCGGCGGAGCCGTCCACCGGGTCGTCCTCGGTGTAGGCGTGGTCGAGGGTCCGCCGCTTGTAGAGGGCGCCGGTGGAGACGAACAGGAACGCCTCGGCGCTGCGGCAGTGCTCCATCAGGCGGCCGGTGGCGACGGCGTTGATCTCGGCGGTGGCGTTGAAGTCGCCGTCCTCTCCGCGGTGGACGGCGGAGTGCAGGACGTGGGTGAAGTCCCGCGGCAGGCCGGCGAGCGCCGCCTCGGAGCCGTCGGCCATGTCCCAGTGCCGGGTGCGGATGCCCCGGTCGGCCAGCGCCCGTTCGACGCCCGGTGTGCCGAACCGGCCGATGCACCAGACCTCGGCGTGTTCGGCGAGCGCCTCGGCGACCGGCCGGGCGACCTGCCCGGTGCCGCCGGTGATCAGGATCTTCTTCCCCCGCATGGTGCTGCTGTGCTCCTTCGTCATCGGTGCGCGGCCCGCCGGCGGGCCAGTTCGTCGGCCCCGGCGAGCGCGCGGTCCAGTTCGCGGCGCAGGACCGCCTGGAAGGCGGACACGTGGCGCGGGCCCATCAGGGTGTAGTGCTCGCCCGGCACCTCCAGGTACCGGTTCTCCTCGCGGGCGTGCTCGTCCCAGCGGCGCAGCTCGTTGTCGAGCCACTCCTGGCGGGTGCCGCGCAGCGGGAGCGCGTGGAACACCGTCATCGAGCGGACGTCGCCGCTCGGCCGGTAGTCCCGGCCCAGGCCGGTGAGGGTGTCGGCGATCTCCGCCCAGGCCGCGAAGCGGTCGGCGTCCAGGTCGAGTTCGGCGAGCCGGTGCGGCGGGGCGAGGGCGAGCAGCCGGGCGGCCTGCTCCTCGCGCGGCAGGTGCCGCAGGGTGTCGGGGAGTTCGACGGACTGCTTCTTGTCGATCAGCTCCAGGAAGAGCGCCAGGTGGGCGGCCGTCTCGGCGTGCCCCAGCTCCTCCATGCGGTACTTGATGTGCGGCGGCAGGTTGAAGCTGCCGACGAAGTCGACCCGTTCGCCCCGCGCCTCCAGGACCTTGGCGATCTCGAAGGCGACCGCGGCGCCGTAGGAGTACCCGGCGACCGCGTACGGGCCCTCGGGCTGTTCGGCGCGGATCGCGTCGACGTAGGTGTCGACCATCTCCTCGAAGGAGACGAAGGGCTTCTCGCCGTCGTTGAAGCCGCGGGCGCGCAGCGCGTGGAACGGGCGGTCGCCGACGAAGTACCGGGCGAGGTTGACGAAGACCAGCACCTCGCCGACGCCCGGGTGGACGCAGAACAGCGGGGTCTTGTCGCCGCCGGTCTGCATCGGCACCAGCGGGTCGTAGGGCCGGGCGGCGGCGCCCGGGGCGGCGGCGGGCTCGGCGAGGCGGGCGGCCAGGGCGCGGACGGTCGGCGCGGTGAGCAGCGTGATGACCTCCAGGCCGGTGACGCCGAGTCGCTCGGCCACCCTGGCGCGCAGCCGCAGGATGTCCAGCGAGGTGCCGCCGAGGTCGAAGAAGCCGGCGGTGGCGCTGATCGCGGCCGGGTCGCAGTCGAACAGCTCGGCGTAGATCGCGGCGAGGGCGTGCTCGACCGGGCCCTCGGGCGCGGTGTACCCGCCGAGCATGCGCGTCGTCAGGTCGCGGACGGCGGACTGCTGCCCGGTGTACGCCCCCTCCTCCAGGCGGCGGCGCATCAGGGCGCGCTGGATCTTGCCGAGGCTGGTCTTGGGGAAGGCCTCGGCGGGCAGCGGCAGGACGAGGGCCGGCCGGAAGCCCCAGTGCGCGACGACGGTCGCGCGGACGGCGGTGAGCACCCGGTGCAGGGCGTTCTCGTCGCCCTCGGGCAGCTCGGGGTGGAAGGCGATCACCAGGTGCTCGGTGTCGCTGCCCGCCGGGCGGGTCGGGAAGGCGGCGACGTAGGAGCGGGCGACGCCGTCGAGCTGTTCGAGGACGGCCTCGACGTCGTGGCTGAAGTGGCTGACGCCGTTGACGATGACGCTGTCCTTGCTGCGCCCGACCAGGGTGAGCCGGCCCCCGTCGATCCGGCCGAGGTCGCCGCTGCGCAACCAGCCGTCGGCGGTGAAGGCCTCGGCGGTGGCCGCCGGGTTGCGGAAGTAGCCGCCGGTGATCATCGGGCCGGTGAGCTGGAGCTCGCCGACCGCGCCCGCGGGCAGCGGGCGGTCGTCCGGGCCGGCGATGCGGACGGACAGGCCGGGGACGGGGGTGCCGAGGTTGGCGAACTCGGCGCCGCGGTCGGTGGCCGGGAAGCCGCGGCGGGAGTAGACGCTGCCGGCGCAGGTCTCGGTCATGCCGAAGGCGGGCCACAGGGCGTCGCCGGCGAGGCCGTACGGTGCGAGCCGCTTCAGAAACGTTTCTCCGGTGCTGACCAGGACGGCCTCGCCACCGCTGATGATCTGCCGGACCCGGCTCAGGTCGATCCGCTCCTCCTCGTCCTCCAGCCGGTCGGCGGCCGCGGCGACCAGACCGAGCAGGAAGTTCGGCGCGAAGGTCATCGTCACGCCGTGCCGGGACACCAGCCGCGGGAACTCCAGCGGGTCGGCGAGCACCGCGGCGGGGGCGACGTGCAGCTGGCGGGCGCCGACCGACAGGGGCAGCAGGTGGCACTCCAGAAGCGCGGCGACGTGGTCGAAGGAGACCCAGTTCAGCGTGATGTCGGTGGCGTCCAGCCGGTGCGCGGCGTTCTTGGCCGCCATCGAGGCCAGCAGGTTGGCGTGGCTGAGCATGACGGCCTTGGAGTCGCTGGTGGACCCGGAGGTCAGCATCAGCACGGCGGTGTCCCCGGGGGCGGCGCGGTGCAGCTCCCCGGCGGGCTCCGCGGCCAGCTCCTCCAGGACGGCGAGCGGGCGGTCCGGGTCGGGCGGGAGGACGGCGGCCAGGCCCGCGGTGGTGACCGTCAGCGGACCGTCCAGCAGGGCGCCGACGTGGGCCAGCTGGGCCGCCCAGCGCTCCGGGTCGGCGGCGGCCGGCGCGGCCAGCGGGCACGGGACGAAGCCGCCGAGCACGGCGCCCCAGAACGCGGGCAGGAAGTCCTCGGCGCGCTCCAGGATCAGCACCACCCGGTCGCCGGGGCGCAGGCCGCGGGCCCGCAGGCCGGTCAGGACGCGCCGGGCGGCGTCGAGCAGGGCGGGGTAGGTCCGGTCGGCCGGTCCGGCGCCGGCGGTGCCGGTACCGTGGCCGATGCCGGCCGAGGGATGCCGCTCGGCGATGTCCAGCAGCAGGTCGGTGAGGTTGGTGGGACGGGTCACGGGCCGTCTGTCTCCTGGCTTCGGGGCGCGCCGGGGCAGCCCGCCTGGCACGCCGAACAGGGGTTGAGGACCACAGGGGTGCGGATGCCCGCAGCGTGGCGCGACCGGACGGTTCAGCGCGGGGACGCCGGCGACGGCTCCGCGGACCACCGCGCCGTCGCGCCGGTGGCCCGCCGGGCCGGCAAAGTCATGGGTCGAAAAGTCCCCGTCTGACGTATGGTCACGTCGCTTACCGTAAGGTCGGACAAGTCCACGTCAGCCGGGCGAGTTCAGGGTTGGCCGGAAGGGGACAGGGCCGCGACCGGCGGTGAGGGGCGGGCTACTTCTCGTGAGGAAAACGGAATGCCGATCCTTCCTTTCCGGCGCCCGAGTGCAGGTTGATGCCAGGGCGCCTGGAGAATCGCCAGGTCGGTGGTGGGAAAATCCCGGCCTGATATATGCCCGTCGCCCCGTCCTCCGCGACGCCCTTCGCGCCGTTCTCGCGACGCCCCCGCCGAGTGCCGGCCCAAAGGCCGTTGACCTGCGGATTTGAGCAAAGGTTGACTGACTTCGAACGTGCGAACTACTGTCGGCCACAGGTGGTCTGATCAGGTGTCATCTGACATGTTCTTGATTAAACAGTTGAACGGCGAATGAACGGAAAGACCACCACCGTAAGGGGGACGCAAGTGACCAGTGCAGCCGGTTCGCCGAACGGCCCTGGCCAGGAGGAATCGACACCGGGCGATCATGCCGCGCACGTCGAAAAGACCCTGCTCCAGGCGCGGGAACTGATCGAGTCCACGGTCTCCCTCTACCGGCAGCGCCCGGACCAGAGCCCCCCCGCCCCGCACACCGACGTCACCGCCCTCGGCGAGGCCGTCGAACAGCTCGTGCACGGCGCCCGGCACTCGGTCTGCGTCGCCGTCACCGGCACCGGGCCCTTCGAGCAGATCGCCCGCGACGCCCTGACCGCCATGCGCCCCGGCACCGTCGTACGGGTCCTCTGCGCCCCCGGCGTCGCCGACTGCTCCCTGGCCAAGCTCGCCCACGCACCCGGCGCCCGCTTCGAGATCCGCGTCTCCGAGGCCGACCTGCGCGACATCGTCATCTCCGACGGCGCCGCCGCCCTCGTGCGCGCCGCCGCCGGCAACGCCAAGGGCCAGGCCACGCTGGTCAACGACCGGGCCGCCGTCCGCGCCCTGGAACTGCTCTTCGCCGGCGCCTGGTCGCTCGGCCGCAAGCTCGACGACCACCTCGCGCTCAGCCCCCGCCTGCTCGGCGACCTCACCCGCAGCATCCTGGAGCGGCTGCGCAGCGGCTACACCGACGAGGCGGCCGCCCGCGACCTCAGCATGTCCCTGCGCACCTACCGGCGCCACGTCGCCGAGATCATGCGCGAACTCGGCGCCAGCTCCCGCTTCCAGGCCGGCGTGCGCGCGGTCGAGCTGGGCCTGCTCAACGAATGAGAGCCTGTCGTGCGACCCCCGTCGTCCGCCCGCAAGGGCGGGCCGTGCGGCGTTGGGGTGCGTGCATCGCAAGGCGGAGGAGGGCGTCCGTGCGGTGGGGCACCTCCCGGCCGCCAGGCTGGGGGACATAGGCGACCGACGACAGCGCGGCGAGGCGCGTGCCCCGGCGCCGCACGGCAGACGGGGATTCGAAAACAGGCTCTTCGGCGCCCCTGCGGGCCCTGCGCGGCAGGGCCGGGCGCCGTCCCCGACCACACGGGGAGGACCGCGGCCCACCAGCCGCGGCGCAGCGAGCAACACCAACGGGGAAACTGGTGAGTACGACGTGCCCATCGAGGCAGAGGACGAACTGGAAAGAGCACTCCTGGAAGTGCGGGCGCTGATCGAGTCGACGGTGGCGATCCACCGCGACCGCAGCCACAGGGCCCAGCAGATCGCCACGGTCGAGGGCGGCTACCAGGCGGTGCTGGACAGCGCCGCCGCCCTCATCCGCAGTGCCGTGCGCAGCATCGACATCGTGCACGCGCGGATGCCCGGTGCCGAGGAACAGGAGCCGGGGCTCAGCGAGTTCGCCGAGCGAAGACTGATCTACGGCGCCGCCGAGAGCATCGCCGTGCGGCTGCTGACGAACCCCTCGATGATCGACGAGGACTTCGTGCGCGAGCAGCTCGCCAAGGAGCGGCCGGTGGCGATCCGGGTGGCCCGGGTGCCCCCGCTGCAGGCGCTGCTGGTGGACGGCACGACCGCGCTGGTCGTCGCCGAGTCGGCGACCGGTGTCCGGGCCTCGGTCATCCGCGAGCCCAAGGTGGTCTTCACCCTCGGCTCCCTGTACGAGAGCGTGTGGCGCAACGCCGTCCCGGCCGGCGAGCGGATCGTCTTCGGCGACCGGGACCGGGCCGCGCTCGCCCAGCAGATCCTCGGCGCGCTGCGGGCGGGCGTCACCGACGAGGTCGCCGCCCGGGAGCTCACCGTCTCGGTGCGCACCTACCGTCGGCACGTCGCCGAGATCATGGCGATGCTGGGCGCGCAGTCCCGCTTCCAGGCCGGCGTGCGGGCCGCCGAACTCGGCCTGCTGCGGCCCGCCCGGCCGGGGCCCGGCGGCGGCAACCCGGGCGGCGGCCCGGGCGCCTGAGGCCGGAACGGACCACCGGGCACCGGGCGAGTGGCAGCTTCCTGAAGGGGCTGTTGCCGCTCCCCCGGCGCCCTCGGTTGTATGGGCCGCGGAAAGGGGGGCGGGTGCCGCACGCACCCGGAATTCCCCTTCCCGATGGCCTGCCGTACTCCCCCGAAACCGCCGGCCGTCGGCGCGGGGACCCGCCCTCCGGAAAACCTCCGGTGGCGGGCCCCCGCCCCCACCGGTGAATTCGGCGCGGAAGGCGGGTCAATGGACCAGAACCCGATCGGTCTGGTGTTCCCCGGCCAGGGGACGCAGAAAGCGGGAATGGGCGAGCCCTGGCGGGAAACCCCGTCCTGGGAAATCGTCACGGCGATCTCCGGGGTCACCGGGGAGGACCTCGCGGAACTGCTCCTCGACACCCCGGACGAACACCTGCGGCGCACCGACCTGGCGCAGCTCGCCGTGTTCACGGTGGCCATGGTCGCGTACGCCGAGGCGGTGCGCCGCGGCGCGCTGGACGGGCCGGTGGCCGCCGTGGCCGGCCACAGCCTGGGCGAGTACGCCGCGCTCACCGCCGCCGGGGCGCTCACCCTGCCCGACGCCGCCGCGCTGGTGGCGGCCCGCGGCCGGGCCATGCGGGACGCCGCCGACGAGCGCCCCGGCACCATGGGCGTCCTGGTGGCCGCCCCGCTGGAGCAGGTCGCCGAACTCACCGACCGGCTCCGGGCGCAGGGCGCCGAGGTGTGGGTCGCCAACGTCAACGCGCCCGGCCAGACCGTGGTCTCCGGCTCCGCCGAGGGCATCGAGCTGATCGGCGCCGAGGCGCCCTCGATCGGCGCCAAGATGATCCGGCTGTCCGTCGGCGGTGCCTTCCACAGCCCGTACATGGCGCCCGCCGCCGAACGGCTGCGCACCGCGCTCAAGAACACCGCCTTCGCCCCCGCCCACCTGCCGGTCGTCGCCAACGCGGACGCCCGCGCGTACGCCGGGGACTGCGACTGGCCCGCCCTGGCCACCCGCCAGCTCACCTCTCCGGTGCTCTGGGAGCCCTCCGTGCGCACCCTCACCGACGAGCTCGGCTGCCGCCGGCTGGTCGAGATCGGCCCCGGGAAGACCCTGGCCGGCCTGATCCGCCGGATCGCGCCGGAGACCGGGGTGGTGTCGCTGAACAGCCCGGCCGCACTGGGCTGACCGGGGCCGGCGCAGGGGTTCCAGGGCGGGCCCCGGCACCGAACCCGACAAGGAGGACCACCCGATGACACAGGCCACCGAGAGCATCTGGCTGCGCCGCCACCCCACCGAGGCGCCCCCGCGGCTGCGGCTGCTCTGCCTGCCGCACGCCGGCGGCTCGGCCGGCTTCTTCCACGGCTGGGGGCGCGCCTTCGGCGAGGACGTCGAAGTCCTCGCCGTGCGCTACCCCGGCCGCCAGGAGCGGATCGCCGAGGACCCGTGGACCCGCCTGGAGGACCTCGCCGACGCGATCACCGCCGAGCTCACCCCGTACCTCGACACCCCGCTCGCCCTGTTCGGCCACAGCATGGGCGCCACCGTCGGCTACGAGATCGCGCTGCGCCTCGCGCAGCGGCACGGCATCGCCCCGGCGCTGCTGGCCGTCTCCTGCCGCAAGGCCCCGCACCTGCTCACCCCGCGCACCGCCGCCTTCGCCACCGACGACGAACTGCTCGCCGCGGTCGGCCGGATGGGCGGCACGGACGCCGCGCTGTTGGCCGACGAGGACCTGCGCGAACTCGTCCTGCCCGCCATCCGGGCCGACTTCCGGGCCGTCGCCGGGTACGCGCCGCGCCCCGGCGTGCCGCTGCCCTGCCCGGTGGCCGGCTACGTCGGCGACGGCGACCCGGACGTCGCGCCGGACGAGGTCGCGGCCTGGGCCGAGATCGCCCCGGCCGGCTTCGGTCTGACCGTCCTGCCGGGCGGCCACTTCTACCTGGTCGAGCAGCGCGACGCGCTCGTCGCGGACCTGCGCGACCGGCTTTCCGCGGCCGTCCGCCGCTGAATTCCCGGACGCCGGTGGCAGGTTGTTGCAGCCGCCGTTGTGGGCCCGGAAAGCGGGCTCGCAGAATTCCATCCGCACGGCCGTTCGATCCGGCGCGACATCGGGCGCCGAATCCCGCGGCACGTCCCGCACCACATCCCGCACCACATCCGCATTGCATTCCGCACGGCCCGGGAACACGGGCCGGACAAAGGAGAGAACCATGACCACCGCCACCCGCGACGAGCGCCTCGAAACCATCAAGGAAATCGTCTGCGACATTCTGGAGATCGAGGAGGACGAGGTCACCGAGACCAGCCTCTTCAAGGAGGACCACGACGCCGACTCGCTCCGCGCGATCGAGATCCTCGCCGCCCTGGAGAAGGAGTTCGGCGTCGTGATCAACCAGAGCGAGCTGCCCCGCATGGTCAACCTCGAGGGCGTCTACGAGGTCGTCTCGGAGCCGGCCGGCTGGTAGTCCCGACAACGCTGCGACGGATGGGGAGGTCGCCATGACGGCGGCAGGAAACGGCACCGGGCACACCGGGCCGCAGCGGCACCGGGTGGTGCTCACCGGGCTCGGGGTGGTGTCCAGCATCGGCCTCGGCGTCCGGGAGTTCCTCGCGGGGCTCCGCGAGGGCCGCAGCGGGGCCCGGCCGATCACGGTGTTCGACACCGAGGGCTTCGCCCACGCCAACGGGTGCGAGATCACCGACTTCGACCCGCGGGACTGGATCCGCACGCTGGACGTCGAACAGCTCGGCCGGGCCGCGCAGTTCTCGACCGCGGCGGCCCGGATGGCCCTGGAGGACTCCGGCCTCGACCTGGCGCGGCTGCGCGGCCGGCGCGGGCTCGTCTCCATCGGCACCACCGACGGCGAGAGCTACGACCTCGACCAGCTGGTCGAGCGCGAACTCGCGGACGGCACCGGCACCTTCGACCCGACGGCCGCCCGGCGGGTGCCGGCCGGGCGGCTGTCGGCGGCCATCGCCCAGGAACTGGGGCTGACCGACGTCGAGGCGCTGACCATCCCGACCGCGTGCTCCGCGGGCAACTACGCCATCGGCTACGGCTTCGACGCCGTCAGCTCCGGCGAGGCGGAGTTCGCGTTCTGCGGCGGCGCGGACGCGATGTGCCGCAAGACCTTCACCGGCTTCTACCGGCTCGGCACCATCGCCCCCGACCGCTGCCAGCCCTTCGACGTCGACCGCAAGGGCATCCTCACCGGCGAGGGCGCCGGCGTGCTCGTCCTGGAGCGGCTGGACTCGGCGCTGGAGCGCGGAGCCACCATCTACGCCGAGGTGCTCGGCTACGGGCTGAACTGCGACGCCCACCACCAGGTGGCACCGGACCGGGACAGCGTCGCCGAGCTGATGCGGCTCGCCCTGGACAACGCCGGCGTCAAGCCGCAGGAGGTGGACCTCATCTCCGCGCACGGCACCGGCACCAAGGCCAACGACATCACCGAGGCCGGCGCCATCCGGCAGGTGTTCGGCGACACCCCGCCGCGCACCGTCTCGATGAAGTCGATGCTCGGCCACAGCATGGGCGCCGCCAGCGCACTGGGCGCGATCGGCTGCGCGCTCGCGATCCGCAACCGGTTCATCCCGCCCACCATCAACCACGTCACCACCGACCCCGAGTGCGACGTCGACTGCGTGCCCAACCAGGCGGTCGAGGCCGACCTGCGGATCGTCCAGAACAACGGTCTCGCGTTCGGGGGCAACAACGCGGCGGTCCTGCTCGGGCGGTACGACGCGACCAAGGAGGCGTCATGACGATCCGCCCCATCATCGGGATGGGCGCCGTCGCCGCCACCGGCTCCGGTGTCGGCGAGCTCTTCGAGAACCTGTGCGCGGGCGTCAGCGGCCGCGCCGAGCTGCGCGGCTTCGACCGCACCAGGTTCCGCGCCCAGCACGCGTACGAGGTCGACGACCGCCCCGCCCCGGGCGAGGACGTCCCGGGCCGGGCGAGCCGGCTGCTGCACGAGGCGATCGCCCAGGCCGCCGCCGACGCGGGCCTCGGCGAGGACCTGTCCGGCATCCCGATCCTGGTCGGCACCGGCCTGCGCGAACTGCGCTCGCTGGAGCTGTGGTGGGCCGACGGCTCGCCGTTCGCCGACTCCGGTCTGCACTTCGGCACCGGCCTGAGGGAACGCTTCAACGCCGACGTCACCCACACCTTCTCCAACGCCTGCTCGGCCTCGCTGTACGCGCTCGCCCTGGCCGGCGACCTGCTCGACCAGGAGGGCCCGGACGCACCCGACACCGTCATCGTCGCGGGCGTCGACGTCCTCACCGAGTCCATGTACGGCCTGCTGGAGCGCGTCCACGCGACGCCGCCGGACCGGGTGCGGCCCTTCGACCGCAACCGCACCGGCGTGCTGATGGGCGACGGCGCCGCCGCGATCGTGCTGCGCCGCACCGAGGAGGGCGCCCCGCAGGTGCACGCCAGGCTGCGCGGCGTCGCCGTCAACTGCGACGCCTTCCACGTCACCGCGCCCTCCCCGGAGGGCATCGCCGAGGCCATGCACGCCGCCCACCGGCTGGCCGGCGTCAAGCCCGCCGACCTCGACCTGGTGATGGTGCACGGCACCGGCACCCTGCTCAACGACGAGGCCGAGGCCACCGCCCTGGCCGCCGTGCTCGGCGACGACGCCTCCGGTCCGCTGATGACCGCGGTGAAGTCGATGACCGGCCACACCTCGGGCGCCTCCGGCCTGATCAATCTGATCGTCGGCGTCCGGGCCCTGAACGAGGGCCGGGTGCCGCCGACCGTCGGCCTGGAGGACCCGGTGGACGAGGCCGCGAAGTTCAGCTTCGTCACCGGCGAGGCCGCCACCGACCGGACGCTGCGGCTCGCGCAGCTGAACGCCTTCGGCTTCGGCGGCATCAACGCCGTGGCCATCGTGGAGGGGACCCAATGAGCGAACGAGGTGAGCTCGTCATCAAGAGGTGCGCACGGGTGAACGCCCCTGCCGAGCGAAGCGGGGCGGGCGCATGAACGTAGTGGTCACCGGCGCCGCCGTGCTGCTGCCCGGCACCGAGACGGTCCGCGCCCTCGCCGACGGGCCCGCCCCCGGCGGGGCCCCGGTCGAACCGGCCGCGCACGTCGGCAAGAAGGGCCTGCGCTACAAGGACCGGGCCACCCAGCTCGGTTACGCGCTGACCGCCGCCGCACTGCGCGACGCCGGGCTGCTCGGGGCCGACGAGAAGGCGGGCATCACCGTGCCGGCCGGCAGCGTCGGCGTGGTCGCCAGCTCCAACTTCGGCAACCTGGACACCGTCGCCCGCGCCCTGGACACCCTGCGCGAGGGCACCGTCACGGCCACCTCGCCGATGGACCTGCCGAACGCCTCCAGCAACGTCATCGCCTCCTCGGCGGCGATCCGCTACGGGCTGCGCGGCCCCAACCTGATGGTCTGCAACGGCGAGACGTCCGGCCTGGACGCCCTGCACTGGGCCACCACCCTGATCAACGCCGGCCGGGCCGAGCGCGTCCTCGTGCTCGGCGTCGAGCCGGACAACGAGGTGGTGCGCCGGCTGCTCGGCGGCGAGCGCGCCGTCGACGGCGGGGCGGCGCTGGTGGTCGAGTCCCGCGCGGCCGCGGCCGCCCGCTCGGCGACCGTCCGCGCGGTGCTCGGCGGCTACCGCCGCGGCGCCGCCGCGCCCGACGAGCGGGGCCTGCGCTGGGAGCTGCCCGCGCACCTCGGCAAGGCCTCCGGTGCGTCCGGGCTGCTCCAAGTGGCCGCGGCGGTCGGGCTGTTCGACGCCGGCGAGCCCGGTCCGGTCCGGGCCGTCACCGGCGGGGCCGACGACGACGCGCGGGCCGACCTGCTGGTGCTCGCCCCCGAAGCGGCGTGACGACGGTGGCGAGCGAGCCCGACCTGCGCCCGGTCTCCGTCGAGCGGCGCACCGACGGCACCGGCCCCCGCGTGCTGCTGCTGCACGGCCTGGCCGCCAACGACAGCGTCTGGGAGCCCGCGCTCCCCGAACTGCCGGACGGCCTGCGGCTGTGGACCGCCCGGATGCCCTGGCGCACCGAGACCATCGCCGGCCTCGGCTCCGAGACCGACCTGGCCGGCCGGCTCGCCCAGGCGCTGGAGTCGGTGCCCGGCGGCGCCGAGGTCGTCGTCGCGCACTCGATGGCGGCCAACGTGCTGCTCGACCTGCTGGACCGCGAACTGCGGGCCGGCGTGGACGCGCCGCGCAAGTACGGCGTCCGCGCGCTCGTCCTGGTCTCGCCGTTCTACCGCTCGCGCGCCGAGCAGTTCGACTGGGAGACCATCAGCTACTACCTGAACGACTTCCACCTGATCATGGAGGAGGGGATCCGGGCCCACTCCGGCGGCCGGGTCCCGGCCGACCTGCGGCGGGCCATGGGCGAGCGGGTGCGCGAACGGGTCGGCCCGTACGGCTGGTTCCGCTTCTTCGACCTGTACCTGCGCACGCCCACGCTGGCGGCCGGCCGGCTCGCCCTGCCCACCCTGGTGCTGGCCGGCGAGAGCGACTTCGCCGCCCCGCCCGGGGAGGGCGTGGCGCTCGCCGGGGCCCTGCCCGACGCCCGCTCCCTCGTCCTGCCCGGCTGCGGGCACTTCCCGATGCTCGACGCGCCCGGGCGGTTCGCCGCCGCCGTCGCCGAGTTCGTCCACACCGTCCCGGGCCTGTCGCCGTCCGACGGCCACGCCCGACCAACCGCCCTGGAGCTCCAGCGATGACCCTCGTCACGGACACCGCCGTCAAGGCGCTGCTGACCACCTCCACCACCACCCAGGTCCGCCCCCGCTACGAGGGCTCCAACATCTGCACCTGGATCGGCTTCAAGCACGTCAACTACCTCGTCGAGGAGGCCGTCCTCGACCACTTCCGGCAGGCCGGCCTGCCGGCCCGCGCGCTCTACGAGGAGCACGGCCTCGGCCTCGACCTCGTCTCGATCGACACCCGCATCCTGCACGCCTTCCACATGGACGACGTGGCCGACGCCGAGGTCGTGCCGTGGACCAAGGACGAGGACGGCACGATCGGCCTCAAGGTCGTCATCCGGGTGGAGCGCGACGGCGAGGTCCTCAAGGCCGTCACCTCCAAGGTCCGCGTCTCGCTGCGGATCGACACCTACCTGGAGGCGGCCGGCGAGGTGCCCGCGCTGCTCGCCCGCTTCGCCGTCGCCAAGCTCGGCGACGACCTGGAGCGCGCGGCCGCCACCGCCGCCCCCGCCGAGGAGGAGATCCTCGCCTCGCTGACCGCCGGGCAGAACGCGTACGCGTGGAAGTGGAACATCCCGTACCCGTACTGCCACTTCACCGAGCGCATCCAGATGTCCGGCTACCTGCGGCTGATGGAGGAGGGCAAGGACCGCTTCGTCGCGGACCGCGGCATCTCCATCAAGACCCTGCTGGACGACCGCAGGTGGATCCCGGTCGTGCCGCGCTCCGACATCCGCATCCTCGACGAGGCGCTGATGGAGGAGGACCTCTACACGGTGTACACCGTCGAGGAGGTCTTCAAGGACTTCACCTACACCTCCCGCATGGACTTCTACGTGCTGCGCGACGGCGCGCTGGTCAAGACCGCGACCGGCCGCATCGTGCACGGCTACGCGGTGATCGGCAACCGCCGCGACTGGAGCCTGGTGAGCTTCGACCAGCGCGTGCTCGACGCCGTCAACGGAGTGCGGTCGGCGTGAGTGAGCTCAGCGAGAAGGTTCCGTCCGCGGTGAGCGAGGTCTGGGAGGGGTCCACCCCTCGCCTGCTGCTCATCGAGAGCCAGGGCCGCGTCGCCCAGGACACCGGCTTCCGGCGCGACGCGGTCGCCCAGGTGCTCACCGGGCAGTCGGCGCTGCTCTTCCTCGTCCAGGACGGCGTCGTCCTCGCCGTCCCGGGCAGCGACTCCGACCTCGACCGCTTCCAGGAGGAGGGCGGGGTCCTCGCCGCGGACAGCTTCTCGCTGGCCCAGCACGGCCTGGACGGCGCGGCGCTGCGCCCCGAGCTCCGGGTGGTCGGGATGGACGTCGTGGCGGGCTGGATCCTCGATCCGGCCGTCCGGGTGGTGTGGCACTGAGGTGGCCGGACGGATCCCGCACACGGACGTGCTCATCACCCTCATGGGTGCCCCCCACGCGTCGGACCAGGTCACCACCGCGCTGCGGCTGACCCAGGCCCTGTTGGAGCGCGGTGCCACCGTGCAGGTGTGGACCTGCGGCTACGCCACCCTGCTCACCCGCAAGCCGCCCGGCCCGGACGAGCCGCGCGACCTCGC
Source organism: Streptomyces sp. SP17BM10 (assembly GCF_036322405.1). Classification (NCBI taxonomy): domain Bacteria; kingdom Bacillati; phylum Actinomycetota; class Actinomycetes; order Kitasatosporales; family Streptomycetaceae; genus Streptomyces; species Streptomyces sp. SP17BM10. Next base: position 63,913 of record NZ_JAQYXB010000565.1, read on the forward strand.
CGACCTCGCCGACCTCGCCGACCGGGAGCGGGAGCGCCCCTCCCTGGCCGCGCTCGCCGAGGAGCTGCTCACCGCCCACCCGGACCGGCTCCACTGGTACGGCTGCCGGTCCTGCAGCGACCGCGGCGCCGTCGACCACCTCCCCCAGGTCGTGCTCCGCCCGCCGGCCGGCTACGCCGCCAACGTCGCCGCTGCGGACAAGACCCTGCTGATGGGGGTGATCTGATGGCCACCACGGCGACCGACGGCGCCGCGACGGACGGCGGCCCGACGGGCGGCCGGGTGCTGGCCGTCGTCGAACGCGGCTACCGCGGCGCGCTCGACCAGCAGTTCTTCGACGGGCTGCACCTCGTCACCGAACCGCACGGCCGACTCGGCGGCCTGGACGTCCTGCTGCGCGGCTCCGCCGCCGGCTACGCCCTGGACGCCGCACCGCCGCCGCTGCGGATCGGCAACCGCACCGTCGACACACTCACCAACCCCCGCCAGGGCCTGCGCACGCTGCTCGGCGCGGGCGTGCGGGTGCTCGTCGAGGAGCCCGACATCGCGGCGCTGCGCTCCCCGCTGCCGCTGGTCGACGGCGTCGAGCTCACCCCGGCGGGCGCGACCGCGGCGCGCTGGGGCGAGTACCGGATGGTCGTCTTCCTCTGAACGCTCCGAACCACTGACCCCTTTACGGAAAGGAACCGGTGACGGTCATGACCACCCTCACCACGGGCACCGGACGCCCGGTGATCACCGCCTGGTCGGCCGTGTCGCCCTACGGCATCGGCCGCACCGCCTTCACCGAGGGCCTGCGCGAGCGCCGCGGCACCGTCACCGCGCTCGGCGCCGAACACGGCACCACCCCCGACGGGACCGGCCACGTCGTGCCCGGCTTCTCGATCCGCGAGGTGCTCGGCAAGAAGGGCACCCGCTCGATGGACCGGGTCACCGGCCTGGCCGTCACCGCCGTCGGCGCGCTGCTCGACGACGGGCCGCGCAACCGGACCGTCGGCACCGGCGAGGGCGCCGCGTTCGCCCTCGGCACCACCACCGGCAGCGCCCAGTCGATGATGGACTTCACCCGCGACTCGCTCACCGGCGAACAGCCCTTCTTCGTCGACCCCGCGCGCTTCCCCAACACGGTGATGAACTGCGCGGCCGGCCAGAGCGCCATCTGGTACCAGCTGAAGGGCCCGAACGCGACCATCGCCGGCGGCCGCACCGCCGGCCTGCACGCGCTCAACTACTCGCGCCGGCTGCTCGGCACCGGCCGCGCCCGGACCGTCCTGTGCGGCGCGGCCGAGGAGTTCAGCCAGGCCCGGTCCTGGCTGGAACACCACAGCGGCGACCCGGCCGAGGCCGGCGCGCCCGCCCTCGGCGAGGGCTGCGCGATGCTGCTCGTCGAGCCGTACGCCCCCGAGGACCCGGACCAGCCGGTGCTGGCCGAACTCCTCGGCGTCGAACTGCGCGTCGTCCTCGACGGCGACCCCGCCCCCGTCCTGGCCGCCGCCCTGCGCGCGGCGCTGGAGCGGGCCGGCGTCACACCGCAGCAGGTCGTCGCGGTGGCGCGCTCCGGCGCGCCCGGCCGCGAGGGCCGCGGCGAGGCCGAGGCCGTCCGCGAGGTGCTCGGCGCCGACGGCCACGCCGACCTGACGCTCACCGGACTCATCGGCGACACCGGGGCGGCCGCGGCCGCCTTCCAGGCCACCGCCCTGCTCTCGTACGCGGCCGACCACCCGGCCGAGGCGGCCGGACGGATCGGCGTCATCACCTCCGTGGACCGCAGCGGCACCGTCGGCTGCGCCCTGCTCGGCCTGCGCTGAGCCCCGAACCCTCCGAAAGGAACGGCAACCGTGCTGGACAAGGAAGAACTCCGCGCTGTGGTCGCCCAGGTGCTGGACGTCGACGCCGAGGAGGTCACCGACGACGCCCACTTCATCGACGACCTGGAGGTCGACTCGCTGATGGCCCTGGAGATCGTCGTCGTGCTGGAGAAGACGTACGGCGTGAAGCTGCCCGAGTCGGCCCTCAAGCAGATCACCACCCTGCAGAACGCCCACGACGTCCTGCTCGGCCGGCTCGACGCGGCGAAGGCCGCCTGATGCCCGCCGCCGGCCCGCTCGCCGGCGCGGTCGAGGTGCTGCCCGCGGCCGACGAGCTGCGCACCGCGGCCCGCTTCCGGGTGGCGGACACCGAGACCGTGCTGCCCGGCCACTACCCGGGCTTCCCGATCTTCCCCGGCGTCTGCCTGGTCGAGTGCACCCACCAGGGCGCGCTCGCCACCCTGCCCGCCGACGCGAAGGGCGCCGCGCTGGCCGCCGTGGAGTCCACCCGGTTCACCGGGCCGGTCTTCCCCGGCGACGAGCTGTCGATCGCCATGGAGTGGAAACGGACCGCGGCCGGCGACTGGCAGTGCCGGGCCAAGCTGGCCACCGGGCGCGGCCCGGCCGCCAGCGTCCGCCTGCGCTACGCCCTCGCGGAGGTGGCGGCATGACCGGCTTCTCCGTCGGGGGCGCCATCGGGCAGCGCGACATCCGCGCCCGGCTGCCGCACCGCTTCCCGATGCTCCTGGTGGACCGCGTCGTCGACGTCGTCCCCGGCGAGCGGCTGACCGCCCTCAAGGCCGTCACCTGCAACGAGCCCTGGTACGAGGAGCTCGGCGCGGACACCCCCGCCGAGGACTTCGCCTACCCGCCCTCGCTGCTGGTCGAGTCCTGGTGCCAGTCCGCCGGGGTCCTGGCCACCTGGGACGACCCCAACCCGGACGTGCTGAGCGGACAGGTGATGCTCTTCGGCGGCATGACCGGCGTCGAGTTCCACCGTCCCGTGCTGCCCGGCGAGGTCCTGGAGCACGTCGTCCGGCTGGACCGCCGGGTGGACGACACCGTGCTGTTCGAGGGCGGGACCCGCTCGGCCGGCGAACCCGTGATGACCGTCGGCCGGATCGTGATGGCCTTCCGCCCCGCCGAGGCGCTGCGCCCGGCCACCGTCTGAGGAGAGAGCACCACCATGTCGGACACCACCAACCGGGTCGCCCTGGTCACCGGCGGCTCGCGCGGCATCGGCCGGGCCACCGTCACGGCACTCGCCCGGGACGGCTTCGACGTCGCCTTCTGCTACCGCTCGGACGACGAGGCGGCGCGCAGCCTGGAGAAGACCGGCGACGAGCACGGCGTGCGGATCACCGGCACCCGGGTGGACGTCGCCGACGGCGCCGCCGTGCGGGCCTGGATCGAGGCCACCGAGGACGGGCTCGGCCCGGTCGCCGCGGCCGTCACCGCGGCCGGCATCACCCGCGACAACCCGCTCGTCCTGATGGAGGACGAGCAGTGGCGCCAGGTCATCGACACCAACCTGGACGGCGTCTACCACGTCTGCCGCGCCGTGGTGTTCGGCATGATGAAGCGCCGCGGCGGCGCCATCGTCAACATCTCCTCGGTCGCCGGGGTCTACGGCCACGGCACCCAGACCAACTACTCGGCCTCCAAGGCCGGGATCATCGGCTTCACCCGCGCCCTGGCCAAGGAGAGCGGCCGGGCCGGCATCCGGGTCAACGCCGTCGCCCCGGGCTTCATCGAGACCGACATGGTGGCCGCGATGAACGACAAGGCCCGCAAGGAGGCGCTGACCTCGATCCCGCTGCGCCGCATGGGCACCGCGGAGGAGGTCGCCGACCTGGTCGCCTACCTGGTCTCGGACAAGGCCGCGTACATCACCGGAGCCGTCCTCCAGATCGACGGCGGCATCACCATCTAGCCCGGCAGGCCGGGCAGTTCGAACCACCGGTTCAGAAAGGCTGGAGGCGGCGATGGCACGACGTGCACCGCGCTGGTACTTCTCCTTCCGCAGCCCCTACTCCTGGATGGCCTACCGCGACCTGGTCGACCACCACCCGCTGGAGGCCGAACGCATCGAGTGGCTGCCGTTCTGGGAGCCCGACCTCCCGGCGCAGGACGAGCTGGAGCGCAGCAACATCCGGCTCCCGTACGTCCCGATGTCCAAGGAGAAGCACCTCTACATCCTGCAGGACGTCCGGCGCCTGGCCCGGGCGCGCGATCTGGAGATGGTCTGGCCGGTCGACCCGGCACCGCGCTGGGAGGTCTCGCACCTCGCCTACCTGGCCGCCGAACGCCTCGGCGCGGGGCGGGAGTTCATCGCCGAGACGTACCGCACCCGGTGGGAGCGCGGCGAGGACATCTCGCAGCCCGACACCATGCGCAAGATCGGCGAGACCATCGGTGCCGACCCGGAGGCGCTGGCCGGGGCCCACGCGGACCCGCAGATCCGCGAGCTCGGCATGGCCGCCCTGGGCTCCCTGCACCGCGACGGGGTGTTCGGCGTGCCGTTCTTCATCTGCGGCTTCGACAAGTACTGGGGCGTGGACCGGCTGCCCGACTTCGTCCAGCGCCTGCAGTCGCCCAAGGTCTCCTGACCCACCAACCACCGAAGGAAGGGCCCACCATGGCCAGCAACCCGTTCGAGAACGACGACGCCCGCTACCTGGTCCTCGTCAACGAGGAGAACCAGCACTCGCTCTGGCCCTCCTTCGCCGAGGTCCCGGCCGGCTGGACCTCCGTGTTCGGCGAGGAGGGCCGCCAGGCCTGCCTCGACTACATCAACGAGCACTGGACCGACATGCGGCCGAAGTCCCTGGCCGACGCGATGAACGCCGCCTGATCCCAAGGACGCGCCCCGCGGGCGGCGGGCGTTGGCAGCAATCTGCAACGCCCGTTGCCCGCGCTCGGGGCCCGATGACAGCGTGGACGTCCGGCAGCCCGCGGGCGCCACGCCCCCCGGCCACCACGCAGCTTCCCAGAAAGCGATGCCGCTCATGACCCACTCCCTGGTGTGCCTGCCCTTCGCGGGGGGCGGCGCCGGCTTCTACCGCGGGTGGAAGAACCTCCCCTCGCACGCCCCGCGCATCGTCCCGCTCCAACTGCCCGGCCGCGAGGAGCTGTTCGTCGACGAGCCGTTCACCGACGCGGCGACCGCCGCCGCCACGCTCGCCCCGAGGATCGCGCACCTGGCCGGCGGGCCGGTGGCGCTCTTCGGGCACAGCCTCGGCGCCGTGCTCGCCTTCGAGCTCGCCCGCAGGCTGGAGCAGCAGCCCGAGGTCGAACTCGTCCACCTCTTCGTCAGCGGCTCGCCCGGCCCGTGGACCCCGCGCACCCGCCGCGCCACCGGCCTGGACGACGACGCCTTCCTCGCCCGGGTCCAGGAGTTCGCCGGCTACCAGCACGACGCGCTGACCGACCCGGACATGCGCGAGCTGCTGCTGCCGATCCTGCGCGCGGACGTCGAGATGCACGAGAACTACCGGCCCGCGACGGACGAGCCGCTGCGCACCCCGATCACCTCGCTGCGCGCCACCGGGGACACCCTGGTGACCCGCGAGCAGGCCGGGGAGTGGCGCGCCGCCACCACCGCCGGGTTCCGGCTGGTGGAGCCGGAGGGCGGCCACATGTACCTCACGGAGTCCCCGCTGCCGGTGGTCGACGCCGTCGCCGCCGCGCTCGCCGTCGCCTCGGGCGCCGTCTCGTGACCGCGCCCACCACCACCGGCCGGCTGAGCGGCCGGACGGCCGTCGTGACCGGCGCCGCCCGCGGCCTGGGCCGCTCGTGCGCCGTCCGGTTCGCCGCCGAGGGCGCCGACCTGGTGCTGGTCGACGTCGCCGGCGACCTCGACGGCGTGCCCTACCCGCTCGGCTCGCCGGGCCAGCTGGCCCACACCGCCGAGCTCTGCCGGGCGCACGGCGCGGCCGTCCACACCGTCGCCGCCGACGTCCGCGACCCGGCCGACGTCACCCGCGCCGCCGAGCAGGCGCTCGACCGCTTCGGCACCGTCGACGTGCTGCTCAACAACGCCGGCATCGCCGCCCCCTCGGGCAAGGCCGTCCACGAGATCGCCGAGGACGAGTGGGACCTCATGGTCGGCATCGACCTCACCGGCGCCTGGCGGATGATGAAGGCCGTCGTGCCCGCCATGGTCGAGCAGCGCTCCGGCAGCGTCATCAACGTCGCCTCCACCGCGGGGCTGGTCGGCTACCGGCACTTCGCCGGGTACGTCGCGGCCAAGCACGGCCTGATCGGCCTCACCAAGGCCGCCGCGCTCGACTACGCGCCCTTCCGGGTCCGGATCAACGCGCTGTGCCCCGGCTCGGTGCGCGACGACCCGCTGCACGAGGGCCGGATGCTCGCCGAGATCGCCCGCTCGCTCGACGTCGCCGTCGACGAGCACGAGGAGATCTTCGTCCAGGCGCAGCCGATGAACGCCCTCATCGAACCGCAGGACATCGCCGGCGCCGCGCTCTGGCTGGCCGGCGACGACTCCCGGCAGGTCACCGGGACCACGCTCACCGTCGACGGCGGCTTCAGCGCCCGCTGACCGCCCGCACGCCCGCAGTCCCTTCCGCCCCATGTCAGGAGTGTCCGTCCATGTCGAGAAGTCAGGCCGCGTCCTGCCACAGCCTGGTGCTCCGGCTGCCGGGCGCCGTCGAGGCCGGGGAGCTGGCGCAGCGGCTGCGCACCGCCGCCGTCCGGGCCCGCGCCGAGCTGGCGGACCTGCCGCTGTGGGAGGAGCGGGTGGAGCTGCCCGCCGGCCACCCGCGGGCGGCCGCCCGGGCCCGGCGCGAGGCCGAGCGCCCGCTGCGGGCGGGCGGGCCGCCGCTGCGCGCGGTGCTGCTGCGCTACGCCGACGACGCGGCCGACCTGGTGCTCGTCGCGCGGCACGAACTGGCCGTGAACGGCGCGGAGTTGACCTTCACCGAGGCGACGCCCGGACCGGCTGCCGCGCCCGGCGCGCCCGTCGCGCTGGAGTGGGGCCTGGGTGAGCCGGCCGCCGCCGGGGCCGTCACGGAGCTCCCGCTGCCGGACGACCTGCCGGGTGACGCCGCGCTGCTCGTCGGCGCCGCCGCCCTGGTGCTCGCCCGGTACGGCACGGGCTTGCCGGTGGACGAGGCCCAGGACGTGGCCGCGTACCTGGCCGGACGGCCCGCCTACGGCGGCGGCGTGCTCGACCTCGGCGGGATCGGCGTCCTGGTCGAGGAGGCCCGCGCGGGCCAGTGGCGGGTGGCGCAGCTGGCGCCCGTGCTGCCCGGCCTGCTGCACCTCACCGTGGCCGCGGACGGCACGGCGGCCGGGGTGCTGCGCTACCGGCCGAGCGAGCTGGCGCCGGTCGTCGCCGCCCGGTTCGCCGACCACGTCGCCCATGTGGCACGGCAGTTGGCGGCGGACCCGGGCCGGGCTCTGGAGAACGTCGAACTGCTCACCCCGGCCGAGGCGGAGCACGTCCTGGCCCTCGGTGTCACCCCGCCGGCCGGGAGCGCCGCGTCCGCCGTGCGCACGATCGACGGGCTCTTCGCCGACGTGGTCCGCGAGCGGCCCGACGCCGTCGCGCTCACCGCCGGCGACACCTTCCTCCGGTACGCCGAGCTGGACGCCCTCGCCGAGCGCACCGCCGCCGGGCTGCGCGCCCTCGGCGCGGCCCCCGGCTCGATGGTCGGCGTCGCCCTGGAGCGCGACGCGGACCTGGTGATCAGCCTGCTCGGCGTGCTCAAGGCGGGCTGCGCCTACGTGCCGATGGACCTGCGCTACCCCGAGGACCGGCTGCGCTACACCGTCGGCAACGCCGGCGCGACCGTCGTCATCGGCACCGGCGAGGGCCTCCCGGCGGACCTGGACGGCGTGCGCGTCGTCACCCCGGCGCAGCTGCGCGCGCTCGGCGACGGGGCCCCGGCCGCCGCGCCCCGCGCCGAGGACGGCGCCGCGCCCGCGTACGTCATCTACACCTCCGGCTCCACCGGCCGCCCCAAGGGCGTCGTCATCCCGCACCGCAACGTCGCCGCGCTGGTCGAGGCCACCCGCGGGGACCTGCGGCTCGGCCCGGACGACGTGTGGACGCTGTTCCACTCCAGCGCCTTCGACTTCTCGGTGTGGGAGATCTGGGGCTGCCTGCTCACCGGCGGCCGGCTCGTCGTCGTCGACCACTGGACCACCCGGGACCCGGAGCTGTTCCACGCCCAGCTGGTCCGCGAGCGGGTCACCGTCCTGAGCCAGACACCGTCCGCCTTCGCCCAGCTGGTCGAGACCGACCGGCCGGCGCCCGCCGACGCGCTCGCCGTGCGCCTGGTGGTGTTCGGCGGCGAGCCGCTGGACGTGCGGATGCTCGCCCCCTGGTTCGCCCGGCACTCGCCCACCGCCTGCCGGCTGGTCAACATGTTCGGCATCACCGAGACCACCGTGCACGTCACCGCGCACACCGTGACCCCGGCCGACGTGCTCGCCACCGGCCGCAAGGTCGGCCCGGCGCTGCCCGGCTGGTCGCTGTCGGTGCGCGACCCGCGCGGCCGACTGCTGCCGGTCGGCGTGCCCGGCGAGATCTGGGTGGGCGGCGCCGGCGTCGCCGACCGCTACCTCGGGCAGCCGGAGCTGACCGCCCGGCGGTTCGTCGAGGACCCGTACGGCGGCGGCCGGATCTACCGCAGCGGCGACCGCGGCCGGCTGCGCCCGGACGGCGCCCTGGACCACCTGGGGCGGCTGGACAGCCAGGTCAAGGTGCGCGGCCACCGGATCGAGCTGGACGAGATCCGCAACGTGCTGCTGGGCCACCCCGACGTGACGGGCGCGGCCACCGTGCTCAACCACGACACCCCCGGCGACGCGGCCACCGCCAGGATCGACGCCTACGTGGCGCTGCGCGGCACGGCCGCCCCGGCCGACGTCCTCGCGCACGCCCGCGGGGTGCTGCCCGGGTACATGGTGCCCGCCTCGGTCACCGCGGTGCCGGCGATCCCGCTGACCATCAACGGCAAGGTGGACACCGCCGCCCTGCCGGCGCCGGGCGCCCCGGCTCCGGCCGGCCCCGCGGAGACCGCCGGCCGGAACGATCCGCTGACCGAGCAGGTCCTCAAGCTGTGGAGCCACGCGCTCGGCGCCGAGGTCGGGCCGACGGACAATTTCTTCGAGCTCGGCGGGAATTCCCTGCTGGTGATCCGGGTGCTCCGGGAAATGCGCGACCAGGGACTTCCCAAGGTGACCACCCAGGACTTCTACCGGAACTCGACGGCGGGCCGGTTCGTGGAGCTCGTCCGGGACGCCCGGGGCTGAGCGCGGGAAGAACGGACTGGCCCGAAAGCAAAGGGCCCCGGGCGCAATGCCCGGGGCCCTTCAGGCCGTTCCGTCGACGCGTTTCTTGACCGCCGCCAGGAGCGCGAGACGAATCATCCCGCTGGGAATGCGGATGACCTTCCAGTACCGCCCGAAACTGCGTTTCGCCGCGTCGTCGGTGGCCAGGATCCTGGTCTCGGTGGAGAGCACCCCGCCGGCGCAGCGCAGGGTGAAGACGACCTTGGTGCAGCCCGGCTCGGCGTAGTCCCTGAAGACCTCGGCCATCGGCCGCTCCGGAGTGACGGGACCGGCCGGCGAGCCGATGCCGCCGTACACCAACTCAGCGTCGGACAGGGCGAGTACGGTCTCGCCGCCCATCGCGAAGTCGTCCAGGACCCGGCCGTCCGGGCGCAGCTTGTTCTTGGTGAACGCGAGGAGGAAGCGGGCCACCGGGGCCTCCCTCCAGGTCATCTCGCGGGCCGCAGCCAGCACCTCCTCCGGGGGCGCGGTGACGGCCACCCAGTGGTGTTCGCGGAAATGCCATTCCGGCATGTAGCGGTCGACCAGTTCCCCCTCCGGAGGGGTCGGCCCGGACTCGTTCGTGCCGTTCTCCTTCATGCCGCGACGCTAGCACGCGGCCGATCCGCCACCAATCGGCCGCCACCGCGTGGCAGCTTTCTGCAAGCGTCGTTGTCCGGGCTTCCGGGCCGCTGTTAGACATGGTTTCCGGTTGGTTTTCGTCAAAGTATTGAGGGTGTGTGGCCGTGTCCGACCTCCAGGGTGTCCTGCTGCCGCTGACCGCCGCCCAGTCGGGTGTCTGGTACGCGCAGCAGCTGAATCCGCAGAACACCATGTTCAACATCGGCGACGTCCTGGAGATCGACGGACCGGTGGACCCGGGGCTGTTCGAGGAGGCGCTGCGCCGGGTGGTCGGCGAGGCCCAGACGCTGCGGTCGCGCTTCACCGGGACGCCGACCGGACCGGTGGCGCGGATCGTGCCGGCCGAGGAGCTGGACTGGCGGCTGCACGTCGTCGACGTGAGCGCGCGGGAGGATCCGCGGGCGGCCGCCGAGGCCTGGATCGCCGAGGACTTCGCCCGGCCGCTGGACGTCGAGCACGACCGGCTCTTCCTGTTCGCGCTCTTCAAGGTCGCCGAGGACCGCCACCTGTGGCTGTACCGCTACCACCACCTGCTGGCCGACGGCTACACCGTCACCATGGTCGCCCAGCGCACCGCCGCCGTGTACTCGGCCCTGGCCGCCGGCGAGGACGTCCCGGAGAGCCCCTTCGCGCCGCTCGCGCAGCTGCTCGCTTCGGTGGAGGAGTACCGGGACTCGGAGCGCTTCGCCACCGACCGCGCGTACTGGACCGAACGGATGCGGGACTGCCCGGAGCCGGTCGGCCTCAGCGGCGACCGGCCGGGCCTCGCCGGTTCGCCGGCCCGGCGCACCGCCCACCTCGCCCCGGCCGAGACGCAGCGGCTGCGGGAGCTGGCGGGCGGCGTCGGCGTCACCTGGCCGCCCGTGCTGATCGCCGCCGTCGCCCTGTGGCTGGGCCGGCTCACCGGATCCCCCGAGGTCGTCCTCGGCCTGCCGGTCTCCACCCGGCTCGGCAAGAGCGCCCGCAGCGTGCCCGGCATGGTCTCCAACGTGCTGCCGCTGCGCGTCGCCGTCGATCCCGGCGCGACCGTCGGGGAGCTGCTCACCGCGGTCTCGCGCGAGATGCGCGCCGCGATGAAGCACCAGCGCTACCAGTTCGAGGACCTGCGGCGTGACCTCGGCATGCTCGCCGACGACCGCCGGCTGGTCGGCCCGCACGTCAACATCATGATGTTCGACTACGACCTGTGGTTCGGCGGGCACCCGGCCCGCGCGCACAACGTCTCGATCGGCCCGACCGACGACATCTCGTTCATCGTCTACGACCGCGGCACCGGCGCGGGCCTGGAGGTCGAGTTCCACGCCAACCCGGCCCTCTACGGGGAGCGGGAGCTGACCGCCTACCAGGCCACCTTCCTGGACTTCCTGCATCGCCTCGCCGGCGCCGCGCCCACCGATCGCGTGGACTCCGTCGAGCTGGACACCGCCGGGCTGCCCTCGCGCACCCCCGCCGCCGCCGGGACTCCGGACGGCCCGAGCGTTCCGGCCGCCGCGCGCGCGCCGCGCACCGACGCCGAGGAGGCGCTGTGCCGGCTGTTCAGCGAGGTGCTGGACGAGCAGATCGGCTCGATCGACGACAACTTCTTCCTCCTCGGCGGCAGTTCGATCCAGGTGACCCGCCTGATCGGCCGGATCCGCAAGGAGCTGAAGGCCGAACTCACCCTGCGCACGGTCTTCGAGCACGCCACCGTCGCGACCCTCGCCGAGGCCCTCGGCCTGGGCCCCGCCACCGCGGCCGACACTGCGGCCGACACCGCCGCCGTGCCCGCCCCGGCCGCCCGCACCGCGCTCACCACCCGCCCGCGCCCCGAGCGGATGCCACCGTCCGCCGCGCAGAACCGGCTCTGGTTCCTCAACCAGATGGAGAGCGGCAGCGGCCGCGCCGCCTACAACGACGGCCTCACCGTCGAGCTCACCGGCCGCCCCGACGCCGACGCGCTGCGCACCGCCCTGGCCGACGTCGCCGCCCGGCACGAGAGCCTGCGCACCGTCTTCCCCGTCCTGGACGGCACCCCGCACCAGCACGTGCTCGACCCCGCCGACGCGCGGCCCGCGCTGCACGTCACCGAGGTCGCCGACGAGGACGCCCTGGACGAGCTGCTGGCCGGCGCCGCCGCCCTCGGCTTCGACCTGGCGACCGAAGTCCCGGTGCGCGCACACCTGTTCACGCTCGCCCCCGAGCGGCACGTGCTGCTGCTGGTGGTCCACCACATCGCCGGTGACGGCTGGTCGGTCGCCCCCTTCACCCGCGACCTCAGCCTCGCCTACGCCGCCCGACTGCGCGGCGAGGCCCCGCGCTTCGCGCCGCTGCCCGTCCAGTACGCCGACTACACGCTGTGGCAGCAGGAGCTGCTCGGCGACGAGCGGGACGGGCAGAGCCTGCTCGCCCGGCAGATCGAGCACTGGAAGCAGGCCCTCGCCGGGCTGCCGGAGGAACTGGCCCTGCCCGCCGACCGTCCGCGCCCGGCCGTCGCGAGCCACCGCGGCGGGCGGACCGCCTTCGAGCTCGACGCCGGGACCCACCGGCGGCTGCTCGCACTCGCCCAGGACTCCGGCGCGAGCCTCTTCATGGTCGCCCAGGCCGCGCTCGCCGCCCTGCTGCACCGCGTCGGCGCGGGCGACGACATCCCCGTCGGCACCGTCATCGCCGGGCGCACCGACGAGGCGCTGAACGAGCTGGTCGGCTTCTTCGTCAACACCCTGGTGCTGCGCACCGACGTCTCCGGCGACCCGACGTTCCGCGAACTGGTCGACCGCGTCCGCGAGTTCGACCTCACCGCCTACGGCCACCAGGACGTGCCGTTCGAGCGCCTGGTCGAGGTGCTCAACCCGGTGCGCTCGCTCGCCCGCCACCCGCTCGCCCAGGTCACCCTGGCGCTGGCGGACAACGCCGCGCCGCTGCTGGAGCTGCCCGGCCTGGAGACGGCGATCCGCCACCTGGAGACCGACACCGCCAAGTTCGACCTGTCGCTGCGGCTCGCCGAGCGCTTCGACGCCGAGGGCCGCCCGGCCGGTCTGACCGGCGGGTTCGAGTACGCCCGCGACCTGTTCGACGAGTCCACCGTCCGGGTGCTCGGCGAGCGCCTGCGCCGCCTGGTCGAGACCGTCACCGCCGACCCCGCCGTCCGCGTCGGCGCCGTCGACCTGCTCGGCGACGCCGAGCGCGCCCGGATCCTCGGCGAGTGGAACGACACCGCCCTCGACGTCCCCGCCGCCACCACCCCCGCGCTGTTCGCCGCCCAGGCCGCCCGCACCCCGGACGCCCCCGCCCTCCTCCACGAGGGCACCGAGCTGAGCTACCGCGAGCTCGACGAGCGCTCCGCCCGGCTGGCCGCGCTGCTCGCCGAGCGCGGCGCGGGCCGCGGCCGGACCGTCGCGGTCGCCCTCGGGCGCGGCGTGGACACCGTGGTCAGCCTGCTCGCCGCGATGCGCGCCGGCGCCGCCTACCTGCCCGTCGACCCGGCCTACCCGGCCGAGCGGATCGCCTACATCCTCGACGACGCGCGCCCCTGCCTGGTGGTCACCAGCACCGCGCTGCAGGCCGCGCTGCCCGCCGACGACGACACCCCGCGCCTGCTCCTGGACACCGTCGAGCTGCCCGCCGAGCCGCTCGCCGCCGGGCCGCTGACCGTGCACGACGCCGCCTACGTCATCTACACCTCCGGCTCCACCGGCCGCCCCAAGGGCGTCGTGGTGAGCCACCGCGGCGTCGCCAGCATGGCCGCCACCCACCGGCTGCGGTTCGGCGGCGGCGCCGGGCACCGCGTCCTCCAGTTCTCCTCGCCCAGCTTCGACGCCTCCATGTGGGAGATCCTGACCACCCTGGTCAACGGCTCCGCGCTGGTCCTCGCGCCCGCCGAACGGCTGGCCGCCGGCGAGCCGCTGGCCGCGCTGCTCGCCGAGCGGCGGGTCACCCACGCGACCCTCCCGCCGGTCGTGCTCGCCGCCATGGGCGACGCCACGCTGCCCGCCGGGATGACGCTGGTCACCGCCGGCGAGGCCTGCTCGGCCGAGCTCGTCGCCCGCTGGGCCGACGGCCGCGCCATGGTCAACGCGTACGGCCCGACCGAGTCCACCGTGTGCGCCACCATGTCCGCGCCGCTCGTCCCCGGCGCCGGCGCGCCCACCATCGGGCGCCCGATCACCAACACCCGGGTGCTCGTCCTGGACGCCGGCCTGCGGCCCGTTCCGGTGGGCGTCGCGGGCGAGCTGTACCTCACCGGCGAGGGCCTCGCGCACGGCTACCTCGGCCGCCCCGGCCTGACCGCCGAACGCTTCACCGCCAACCCGTACGGTCCGGCCGGCTCGCGCATGTACCGCACCGGCGACCTCGTGCGCTGGACGGCCCACGGCGAGCTCGACTACCTCGGCCGGGTCGACGACCAGGTCAAGATCCGCGGCTTCCGGATCGAGCTCGGCGAGGTCGAGGCCGCGCTGCTCGGCCACCCGGCCGTCGCCCAGAGCGCGGTGCTCGTCCGCGAGGACCGGCCCGGCGACAAGCGGCTCGTCGGCTACGTCGTGCCGCCCGCCGGCGCGGTGGCCGACCCCGCACAACTGCGCGCCCACGTCGGAGCCGCGCTGCCCGACTACATGGTCCCCGCCGCCGTCCTCGTCCTGGACGCGCTCCCGGTGACCGCCAACGGCAAGCTCGACAAGCGCGCCCTGCCCGCGCCCGACTTCGGCGCGAGCACCGGCCGGGCCCCGGAGACCGCCCAGGAGCTGCTGCTGGCCGGGCTGTTCGCGGAGGTGCTCGGCCTGGAGTCGGTCTCCGCCGACGACAGCTTCTTCGACCTCGGCGGCCACTCCCTGCTCGCCACCCGCCTGGTCGGCCGGATCCGCACCGAGGCCGGCGCCGAACTCACCGTCGGCGCCCTCTTCGAGGCGCCGACCGTCGCCGCGCTCGCCACCGCCCTGACCGGCGCCGCCGGCGCCCGCGCCGCCCTGCGCCCGCAGGCCCGACCAGCCCGGGTCCCGCTCTCCCACGCCCAGCGCCGGCTCTGGTTCCTCGGCCACTTCGACGGCCCGAGCGGCACCTACAACCTCGGCCTCTCGCTGCGCCTGCGCGGCCGGCTGTCGGCCGGCGCCCTGGCCGACGCGCTCGGCGACGTCACCGCCCGCCACGAGGCCCTCCGCACGCTCTTCCCCGACACCGACGGGCACCCCGAGCAACTGGTCCTCGACGCCGCCGACGCCGCCGCCCGTCCTCGGCTGCACCGCACCGAGGTCAGCGCCGAGGAGCTCGACGCCGCACTCTCCGGGGCCGCGGCCACCGGCTTCGACGTGACCGCCGAAATCCCGCTGCGCGCCCACCTGTTCACCCTCGCCGAGGACGACCACGCGCTGCTGGTCGTCGTCCACCACATCGCGGCGGACGGCTGGTCGATGGCGCCCCTGGCGCGCGACCTGTCCGTGGCGTACGCGGCCCGACTGGGCGGCAGCGCACCGGAGTTCGCGCCGCTGCCGGTCCAGTACGCCGACTACACCCTGTGGCAGCAGGAGCTACTCGGCGACGAGGACGACCCGGCCGGCGAGCTCAACCGGCAGATCGACTACTGGCGCACCGCGCTGGCCGACCTGCCCGAGGAACTGCCGCTCCCCACCGACCGGCCCCGCCCGGCCCTGATGAGCTACCGCGGCGAGACGGTGCCGTTCGGCGTGTCCGGCGAACTGCGGAGCCGGCTGGAGGAGTTGGCCCGCGAGAGCGGCACCAGCCTGTTCATGGTCCTCCAGGCCGCACTCGCCACCCTGCTGCACCGCCTCGGCGGCGGCGAGGACATCCCGCTCGGCTCGCCGATCGCGGGACGCACGGACGAGTCGCTCGACGACCTCGTCGGCTTCTTCATCAACACCCTGGTGCTGCGCAACGACCTCTCGGGGCAGCCCAGCTTCCGCGAACTGCTCGGGCGCGTACGGGAGACGGCGCTTGCCGCGTACGCCCACCAGGACGTGCCGTTCGAGCGCCTCGTCGAGGCGATCAACCCGGAGCGCTCGATGGCGCGCCACCCGCTGTTCCAGGTCTCCTTCCAACTGCAGAACATCCCGTCGGACCGGCTGGTGCTGCCCGGCGTCGCCGTCGAGACGCAGCCGGTCCGGCTGGACACGGCGAAGTTCGACCTCTCGTTCACGCTCGCGGAGTCGGAGGAGGGGTTGGCGGGGAGCGTCGAGTACGCGGTCGACCTGTTCGACCGCGCGACGGCGCAGGCCCTGGGCGCGCGGCTCGTCGCCGTACTGGAGGCCGTCGCGGCGGACCCGTCGGTCCGGATCGGGGACGTGGACGTCCTCAGCGAGAGCGAGCGCGAGCTCGTCCTCGGCCAATGGGCCGGCGAGAGCGTCGAGCTGGCTCCCGCCACGTTCCACGGGCTGTTCGAGGCCGCCGCCGACGCCACCCCGGCCGCGC
>NZ_JAQYXB010000566.1:0-383 GCF_036322405.1 Streptomyces sp. SP17BM10
GGGCCGCCCCAGAACAAAAAACAAAAACCCCCCAAAAAAAAACCCAAAAAAAAAAAAAAAAAAAAAAACAACCACAAAAACAAAAAAAAAAACAAAAAACAAAACCAAAACCAAACACCCAAAACCACAACCAAAAAAAAAAAAAAAAAAAAAAAAACAAAACAAAAAAAAAAAAAAAACACAACCACAAACAAAAACAAAAACAAACAAACCCCCCCACCCCCCCCAACCACAACACCCCCCACAAAAAACCACAAAACACAAAAAAAAAAAAAAAACCCAAAAAAAAAAAAAAAAAAAAAAACAAAACAAAAACAAACAAACAACCAAAACCACACACACCACAAAACAAAACACCACCAAACAAAACACACCCACCAACA
>NZ_JAQYXB010000567.1:0-7719 GCF_036322405.1 Streptomyces sp. SP17BM10
AACGCTTCGAACAACCCCGCCGTGAACGCCTCCAGGTCCTCCCGGACCTCGGCCATCTCCCCAGGTGTCACACACCAACAACGCGCCACCTACTCCCCAGGACACGCCACCACGGCACCGACCTGACCAAGCCCTACTAGGTGGTGGCGAGGCCTTCGAGCCCGGTGGGCGCGAAAGTCCGGACGAGGGCCGGATCGTTGAAGGCCGTGATGCGGGCGACGCGCGCACCGAGGAGGGTCAGCACCTGGACGCCGTACGGCTCGTAGCGGCCCTCCCCGGCGTGGCGGTGGACGACGAAGGCGGGCTGGCGGTTGGCCGTCGTGGGGGTCATCCGCCACCGGGACGGGCGCAGCACGCGGGCGGAGAGGAAACCGAGGACGGCCTGGCGGCCGGTGAACCAGGTCGGCGTCGGGGGCATCTCCATCTCGACGTCGACGCGCAGGAGGTCGACGAGGGCGGCGGCGTCGGCGCGGGTGAAGGCGTCGACGTAGCCGTCGAGGAGGCCGCGGCGGGCGCGCTCGTCCGGCTCGGCGAGGTCGTCCTCGACCGGGCCCGCCTCGGCCAGTCGGAACCTGGCGCGGCGCAGCGCGCTGTCGACGGCGGCGGTGGTCGTGTCGAGCATCTCGGCCACCTCGGCGGTGCGGAAGCCGAGCACGTCGCGCAGGGTGAGCACGGCGCGCTGGCGGGCGGAGAGGTACTGGAGGGCGGCGATGAAGGCGAGGCGCACGCCCGTGCGGGCGGCGACGGTCACCGCCGGGTCGTCGGCGCCGAACAGGGAGTCCGGGGCCGGCTGGAGCCACGGGACGGACGGTTCGCGGGGCGCGACCGCCACCCGGTGGTCGTCCGCGGGCGCGCCGAGCCCGGACGGCAGGGGGCGGCGGGAGCGGGTCTCCAGGGCGGTGAGGCAGGCCATGGTGGCGATCTTGTAGAGCCAGCGGCGCACCGAGGAGCGGCCCTCGAAGCCGTCGAACGCCCGCCACGCCCGCAGGTAGGTGTCCTGGACCAGGTCCTCGGCGTCGTGGATCGAGCCGAGGATGCGGTAGCAGTGGGCGAGGAGCTCCGGCCTGAAGGGTTCGGCCAGGGCGGTGAATTCGGAGTTCGACGGCATCGCGGGGGTCCTTCCCGAACGGCTTCGGCAGCGGGTCTCAGGTGAGCGGGACGAGCCCGGTGCCCTCGACCCGGTACTCGGGAGCGGCGTCGGGGTCGTCGGCGACCTCGGTCACCGCCTTCCCGATCTGCTCCAGCGTGACGATCGGCCCGCGCCCTTCGAGGAAAGTCTCCCGGTCGAGGCCCGCCTGCGCGGCGTAACCGGTGACCCCGGCGTCGCCGACCCCGCCGACCGGGGTCATGTCCGGCAGGAGGGCGACGAACCGGATGCCGAGCCCGGCCCGTTCGGACTCCCCGGCGGCATAGGTGCGGATGTAGCGGACGGCGGCCTTGGCGCTCGCGTACCCGCCGCTGAGCGGGGAGCCGAAGAGCGCGGCACCGCTGGACATGGAGACGACGACGCTGCCCGGGGCCAGCGGCTCGCGCAGGGCGGCGCCGGTCCAGGTGAAGACGTGCCGGGTGTCGACCTCCCAGGCGCGGCCGAAGCTCTCCCACGTCTGCTCCTGGACGGGTGCCATCGGCGGCACCGTCCCGGCGTTGAGGACGAGCAGGCCGGGGCGGTGGGTGCGGATCACCTCGGCGGCGAGCGCCTCGTCGGTGGCGTCGCCGGGGAGGGGAGTGAAACGCTCGCCGAGCTCGTCGCGGACGGTGAGCAGGTCGGCTTCGGTGCGGGCGATGCCGATGACGTGCGTGCCGCGGGCGACGAGCGCCGCGGCGATCGCGCGGCCGAAGCCGCGACCGGCACCGGTGACGACGGCGGTGGGGAAGGTGTCGGACATCGGGGGCTCCCGGGTGGGCTGGTGGGATGGGGTCGCCAATCAAGACCGGCGGGAGCCCGGAAAACCGTCGTGCATCCGGAAGATTCTCCGGAGGCTGGAGGATCACACGGCCTGGGGGAAGCGGAACAGCCCGTCCGGGTCGTAGGCGTGCTTCACCCGGCGCAGCCGGGCGAGGTTGCTGCCGTAGTAGGCCTGCGCCCAGTCGGCGAGCGTCGGGTCCGGGTAGTTCTGGTAGGCCTCGCCGCTCGCGTACGGGCGCATCGTCGTCCAGACGTCTTTCAGCCAGGCCTGGGACTGGTCCACGGCGGGGCCGGAACCGGCGCCGGGGGCAGGGTAGTTGGTGATGTACTGGGCGCCGAACAGGGCGCTGCGGTGGACGAAGGCGGTGTCCCCGGGGGCCACCCGGTTCACCGCACCGCCCAGGGCGTCGAAGGAGACGGACGCGCTCCCGCCCTGGGGCACGCTCCGCGGGTACCGGCCGACGGCGGCCACCAGCGAGGAGATCCCCGTCGCGTCGATCGGCCGGGTGTAGAAGTCGGACCGGGCCGCGTACGAGCCCCGGGTCAGCCTGCCGTCGGGGTTCTGGCCGGGGAGGCTGCCGGGCAGGTGGGCGGCGGCCTGCGACCAGTCGGCCACGCCGCCCATCTCCTTCATGGTGTCCAGGAACGGCGCCGTGTGGAGGGAGGCGCCGGCCGGGGCGACGGCCAGCCGGTCGACGAGGTCGGCGAGCTCGGATTTCGGGCCGAGGTAGTTGACGGTGCTGGTCAGGCGCTGCCGCCCGTCCGGCCAGGTGTCGAGGTGGAGGTTGGCCCAGAGGGGGTCAGGCGCGTCCGCCACCCACGTCTGCCAGGCCGCCACGACGGCGGCGGCGGACGACCAGGGCCAGGAGAGGAACGCGTACGCGCACGTCGGCGCCGGGTGGGTGCGGAACGTGAAGGACGTGACCACGCCGAAGTTGCCGCCGCCACCGCCGCGCAGCGCCCAGAAGAGGTCCGGGTCGGCCGTCGCGTCGACCTGGCGGATCCGCCCGTCGGCCGTCACGATCTGCGCGCCGGTGAGGTTGTCGCAGGTCAGCCCGTACGCACGGCACGTCACGCCGATGCCGCCGCCGAGCGTCAGCCCGGCCACGCCCACGCTCGGGCAGGAGCCGGCCGGGACCGTCACGCCGTCGGCCGCCAGGCTCGCGTACACGTCGATCAGCCGGGCGCCCGCGCCGACCGTCGCCGCGCCGCCGGCACCGGAGACCGCCGCCATCGACCCCACGTCCAGCACCATCCCGCTGCCCGACGACCAGCCCGCGTAGCTGTGCCCGCCGCTGCGCGCCGCGACCGGGAGGGCGTACGTGCGGGCGAAGGCGAGGCTGGTGGCGACGTCCTGGGGCGTGGCCGCGTAGACGATCCCGGCGGGGCGCAGGCCGTCGAACTGCGGCTGGTAGAGGTGGCTCGCGTCCTCGTAGCGGGCGTCCTGCGGGCCGATGACCGTGCCGCCGAGGTCCTTCGCCAGCGCGGCCCAGTCGGGCGGCCCGACTGGGGTGGGGGTGGGCGAGGGGGACGGTGTGGACGGTGTGGGGGACAGCGTGGGGCTGTTCGCGGAGGTCGACGGGGCCGGGGACGGCTCCGGCTTCGGCCCGCCGCACGCCGCGAGCGCCGCCGCCGCGAGGGGCGCGGCGGCGAGCGCCAGCACCTCCCTGCGGCCGGGCCGCTCCGGGAGGTGCGCTGCCGGACGGTCGTTGGTCATGCCCATTCCTCGGATCGTAGGCCCCCACTGTGGGACGGCGCGGGCGCGCCGGGCGGTTGCCGCACCGCGGGCGAGGTGTCAACGCGAAGCCTCCGACGGCCGGTTCAGTGACGCAGCGACCGCGGCCGCGACGCCGAGCGGGTCGCCGGCCGGCGTGGTCGGGTAGACGGACGTCGAGTGCGCCCACGCGTCGTCCAGAGCGTAGTAGTCGACGGGCGCCGGGTGCGTCTGGTGAACGAGGGCCGTGTCCAGGGACGCGAAGAACGCCGCCCAGCGCTTGGCGTACAGGTCCGCGACGAGGCCGGACCACTCGCGTGCGGCGTAGTCGTGCAGGCCGCCGTCCTCGGCCTCGGCCCGGGTGCCGCCCCACGTGGTGAGGATCGACCGTGCGTCGTACTGGAGTCGGGCGCGCTCGGCGTCGGTCTCGCCCCAGGACGGCACCTGGGCGAGCCACGTGCCCACCATGAAGCGGGCGTCGGTCGCCGCCAGCCGGTCGAGATCGTCCTCGGCGGCGCTCCAGCGGCTCACCAGCGACCGGAATGCGGCCAAGTCGCCTGCGGTGTAAGCCTCGTCGATCTCCGGGAGCAGTCGGCGGCTCTCGTCCGCGAGCGCCTGCCGGGCGATGTTGACCAGGTCGTAGCGGTAGGTGTCGGTCCCGCGCAGCTCCGGCGCCACCGCCAGGAGCTCGGCGAGGGCCTTGCGCACGCTCTCGGGGTCGTAGCGCAGCCTCTTCGGCGACCAGGACGCCGAGGTCGAGGCCGTCAGCGACGGCCGCGCCGTGAACAGCCCGTCCTGCGGCTCGCTCCACCCGTCGGACGGCATGCCGTACGGGCCCTCGCGCAGGTGCGCCCAGGCCTCCGCCGCGTGGGCGTCCGCGCGGCCGTAGCGAGCGGTCGCGTACGCGGTGAACCAGGCCGCCCGGTCGATGCCGTCCGCGGACCAGGCGAGGTCGGCGAAGAGCGCGAGGGCGGCCGGGTCGGTGCCGGTGCCCTCGGGCATGAAGGCGATGCCCTTGAGCGCGCTGCCCGGCTTGGTGAGCCACTGACGGAAACGGGTGGTCCACACCCCCGTGTTGGCGCCGACGGCGGTCTTGCCTCCGAAGTCGGGGATCGTGCCGAACGCGTACGGCGTACCGCCCCAGTCGGACTCGCGGTCCAGGCCGTCGTAGCGGTCGGAGAGGCCGTCGACGATCAGCATCCGGCTGCGGTCCACGCCCGACAGCAGGGCCGCCGTGGGATTGTGCTCCCAGCCGAGGATCGCCCAGACGGCGCCGGGGTGGGCGGTGAGCAGGGCGCGCTGGATCGCGCCGGCCGCGGCGGGGACGTCGACGCCGCCGGCCGTGCCGCCCTCGTGGAGCGGGTCCATCTTGTACACCGCGCTGTCGCCGAAGGCGTCGCGCTGCGCGGCGTAGTAGGCGGCGGCGACCTCGGCGAACCGCGGCCCGGTGGGGTCGAGCCAGGAGTCGCGGGCGAACGCCGTCCAGGTGCCCTGCGGCACGACGGCGGCGCCGGGGTCGCGCTCGGCGAAGTCGGTCGGGACGGTGCCGAAGTAGCCGGGCAGCACCGGCGTCATGCCGAGGGCGCGCAGGTGGTCGCAGAGCCGACGGCCGACGGCGGCGCGGGCCGCGACCAGCTGTTCGGAGACCGGTCCGCCGAAGCCGGACATGTTCTGTAGCAGCCACCACGGCTGGTGCGCGGGTGCCGGGATCCACGCGCGCAGGTCGGCGGCGGAGTAGCCGAAGCCCTGGAGCGCCCGGAGGTACGGCGCCTCCGCACCGACGGTGACGAGGACCTCGTTGAAGCCGTGCAGCGCGAGGACGTCGACCTCGTGCTGGTAGTCCGCGAAGCTCCGGTAGGCACCGGAGTAGCCGTTGTCGGTGTCGTTGAGCGCGTAGCGGTGCGGGACGACGGCGGCGCCGGTGTGCGCGGCGGGCACCGGCGGAAGGGTGGCCGGGAGCGTCGAGGTGCTGTCGCCGGGCAGGCCGATGTCGGCGTGGGCGACGTTGCGCAGGTACCAGCCGACGCCGGTGAGCAGAGTGGCGGGCGAGGTGCCCCGCACCCGGATCGCGCCGGGCGTGCCGGAGACGGTGAACGCGTCGACGCCGGGCGCGGCCTGCGGCTCGGGGACGAGGCTGATCTGCGCGGCGTGGGCGGGCAGCAGTCGGGTGAGGGCGGCGACGGCGGGCGCGGGGTCGAACGGGGTTTCGGATGCGCGGGCTCGAGCGGGCGTCAAGGCCGTGCACATGCAGAGCAGGGCGAGCAGCACGGGGACGGCGCGGCGGTCGGATCGTGCGATCAGCGGCATGCGACCGACGGTCGCACTTCGCGCCCGCCCGGTGCCCCCGGCTCGCGGATCCTCACCCGGATGACCGAGTGGGCCCGTACACGGGCACGGACTCGCCGCCGGGCGACGTCGGGGGGCGCCTCCGCGTCCGTGGGGGACCGGGAGCCGCGCCGTCTGCGGAGGCTCACGGCAGCCGGAACCTGAGGAATCCGTGAGCCCCGTGGTGCCCGGTGGGCTCGGGCTTGCCCGCCGGAGCCTTCCAGCGGTCCATCCCGCCGCGGCAGAAGCGCATCGCGAGCCGGTGGTGCCCGGCGGAGGCGGCGTGCTCGCACGCCACTTCGAGCGGCCGGATGTCCGCGGTCGCGAACTCCCGCGCCGCGGTCCCCGTGCCCACCACCGCCGCCAGCGCGACCGCCGACCACCCGGCCCGGCGCAGGAGCGCCCCGGCCCGCGCCGAACCGCGTATGGATCCCGCCATCGACTGCTCCGTCCGCCCACCGTCCGACTACGGAAGGAGAGTCTGGCGGGGAGTACCTGAGGATTCGCTGAAGCGGGAGGCCGACCGACGCTCCGGCGTACGGCGCGCAGCACCACGGGCGTCCGGGCGGGTCATCCGTCGCGCGGCGACTCGATCAACTGACGTAGTTTCGCCTCCCCCTCCTGCAGACTCCCTTCACACCGGCCGGTCGGACCGCGAGGCTTCCGCTCGGACTGCCACCGGGGCCGCGCGACCGCGCGGACCGTCGCATGGGGAGGACCGACCATCGTGCCCAACAGGCAACGTCGACGGCTGCTGTTGCCCGCCGTCACCCTGACCGCGCTCGGACTGACGACCACCCAGGCGCTCGCCGCCTCCGCGCCGCCCGGACCCCGGCCGCACCAGGCACAGCACCTGGAGGAGATCGGGCAGCAGCACGCGAGGAACGTGCGGGACGGCCACGGCGCAGCCGGGCCCGCGTTCTCGGCCGACTCCTCTGCGAAGGCCGACCGGGGTGGGGACGACGGCGGCGCCGACGAGGCCGAGAACGCGGCCGAGGGCACCGCGCAGTACACCGAGGCCCGCACCGCCCCCGGCGTCGTCGCCCCGGGCGCGTACGGTGCGGCGTGGGCGCAGCTGAAGTCGATGCCGAGCGTCGGCGGCCGCTGGGAGCACGTCACGAACAGGCCGTACAACGCCGACGACGCGCGCTACCGCGACGTCAACTCCAACTCCAGCGGTGGCGCGGGCTTCGTCACCGGCCGGATCACCGGCATCGCGGCGGACGACGACGGGTACGTGTACGCGGGCGGCGCGAACGGCGGCGTGTTCCGCTCGCGGACCGGCGGCGGGCAGTGGCAGTCGATCTCGGAGAAGCTGCCGTCGCTGTCGACCGGCACCCTGAACCTCGATGGATCCGGGCGGCTCTGGTACGCGACCGGGGAGTCCAACACGGGCGCGGTGTCGTACGTCGGCACCGGCGTCTACGTGCTCGCTGACCCCAAGCACGGCCAGTTCCAGCCCGGGAACCGGGTCGGCGGCGCGGAGTTGGAGTCGACGACGATCCACGCGTTGCGCTTCGCGGGCGACAAGGTGTGGGCGGCCACCAGTCGGGGTGTGTGGAGCCACTCGACGTCGGACCTCTCGGGCCCGTGGACGCAGGAGTTCGCGCCCAACCCGGACTACCTGCCCGGGGGTTCGAAGGCGTCCGACCCGAGCGCGCCGTACAAGAACATCGCCAACGACATCGCGATCGATCCCAAGGACCCGTCGAAGGTGATCCTGGCCGTCGGCTGGCGCGGTGGCGACACGTACAACGGCTTCTACAGCAAGGCC
>NZ_JAQYXB010000568.1:0-370 GCF_036322405.1 Streptomyces sp. SP17BM10
ATCCCGCGCACTGCGTCCTCGCTAGTGTTTATTTCAAAAGGAATCTCCAACCCCGATCAGACGATCGAGGCCGGGGATGTCAACATATCTGGCGTTGACTTTTGGCACGCTGTTGAGTTCTCAAGGAACGGACGCTTCCTTTGAGCCGCCTTCCAGCGGGCCCTCCGGGCGCTTCGTTCTTTCGTGTTTCCAGCTTATCAGACGTTTTCCGCTCCGCTTCCGGGGCTTCGTTCGTCCAACTCGCCGGTGTCTTCCGGGACTTGACGGCCCGTCCGACGTCTCAAACTCTAGCCGATCCCCGCTCCGAAAAGCGAATCCAGCCGAAGTCCGACCGCAACCCAATAAAACGCACACGCCGAATACGCACCAG
>NZ_JAQYXB010000569.1:0-325 GCF_036322405.1 Streptomyces sp. SP17BM10
GCCAGGCGGGCCTGGGCGGCGTCCGCGTCGGAGACGCCGGCGTAGGTGGCGGAGTCGGGCGGGGGCCGGGGGGCCCCCCCCGCGGTGGGTCCCGCGGGCGCCGCGGCCATATCGGCGTCTGCGGGCAGGGGGGCGGGGTTCCCGGCCCCCCCGGCGGGCCACGCCGCCAAGTCCGGGGCCGCCGCGGGTGCCAACGCCGGGGCCGCCGCCCAGGCCGGGGCCGACTCCGCCAGCTTCGCGGGCGTATCCGTCGAGGTCGCCGCCCAGGCCCGCATGGCCGCCGCCCGCGAAAAGAGCGCCGCCGCGGAGGCCAGCCGCGCGGCCA
>NZ_JAQYXB010000570.1:0-282 GCF_036322405.1 Streptomyces sp. SP17BM10
GCCGGTCCCAAGGCGCGCGCACGACGCACGCGCACGTGCGCGCACGCGTAGGCCCCGGGTCCGGTCCCGGGCGCCGGCCTTTTCGCGCTCGGCTGGCCATCGTCCTTGACCCACGGGTGGGGGCCGTGGCGGGACTCCCCCGTGGGCGGCAGGCCGGCCCGAAACACGGCTGCCCGGGGTCCCCACCAACACGCCGGGCGGGGCCGGTCCGCGGGCGGCCGGGGGGGGGTCCCCCGAGGCCCGGATAACCCCCTGGGTGTTTCCTGCGACGGTGGGCACCGA